>JALZEZ010000285.1 GCA_030861775.1 Actinomycetota bacterium | reverse complement strand
CGCCGGAGCGGCGCGCGACGACCACCGGCGCGCGTTCGCGCACGCCGTAGCGGTCGGAGACCCACCCCTCCGTCACCTCCACCGAGTCCGCGCCCTCGAAGGCCACCCGCTGCGGGTCGGTGCCAGGCGCCAGGTGCACGAAGACCTCCACGCTCCGCTCGCCGCCGCCGGTCACCTCGTCGGCGACCGAGAGGACCCCGCCGCTCAGCTCCACGGTGCGGCGGTGGGTCGCCGGCGGGTCCAGGCGCTCGTAGCCGTCGTGCGACGCCACCAGCAGCGGGCGGTCCGGCTCCCAGCGCTCCACCACCGGCGTGGCCACCTGCGGCATGCGGAAGATCTCGTGCGGCTCGATCGGGTTGATCTCGAGCCCGTCGACCCGCACGGTGTTGTGCGCCGCGGTGGCGCGCAGCTCGTTGCGGGCGCCCGGGTCGGCCGTGTAGGTGTACGTGCCCGAGTCCACCGCCACCGGCTCGCCGCGGTACGAGAGCTCGTACGAGAGCGCGTCGTTGTGCCCGTGTCCGCCGTTGCCGCCCTGACCGACGCCGGCGCAGCGGACCACGGCGTGAGCCCGCTCGTCGCGCAGCACGTACAGGCCGCCGGCGGGGAACCCCGTCGTGCCCGGCTCGGGCGCCGGCGCGCGGGAAGCGGCCTCCTCCCACGCGGACAGGCCCAGGTTCCATGCCACCTCCTCGTGCGGCGGGCCCGGCAGGGGGGCCGGGCGGCCCAGTGCCGCCGCGCCGGTCCAGAGGAGGTGGTCGTGGGTCGGCGGGCGGCCGGAGCCGGCCGGCAGGATGCGGCCGCTGTCGTTGTCGCCGAACTGCGGGATGCGGCCGTTCGGGTGGCGCACCGCGCGCGAGACGTCGAGCATCCGCCCGAGCCGCTCGTCGTAGCGCCTCGAGAACGGGCGGCCCGCGCGCTCCGCCGCGATCCGCGACACCAGGAAGATCTCGAACGAGAGCCCGTGGTACGGCAGCGAGCCCTCGAAGCCCACCCCGTCATCGTGCACCTGGCCGAGGATCTCGCGCTCCAGCTCGCGGTGGGCGAAGCGGAGCCAGCGGCGGCTGCGGCCGCTACCCCCGAGCGCCTCGGCCACCACGACCAGGCCGAGCAGGTCGGAGATGTAGTGGTTGCTGCGCAGGTACGGCTTGGCCTCGAGGTTCCAGCGGATGTGCGCGCCGTGCACGTGCAGCGACTCGGCCACCCGCCGCCGCAGGCCCGGCTCCAGCGGCCGCCACGACTCGAGCGTGTCGACCGCCCACACCCAGCTCGCCGCGCGCAGCCCGATCTCCATCGGGTTGACCCAGTTGATGCCGACCCCGGGCGGGTTGTCGTCGAGCCAGTGCGCGAGCTGGGCCTCGAGCTCGGCGGCGTAGCGCTCCTCGCGGAACAGCGCCGCCGCCCGTGCGAGCGCGACGAGCTGGTGGCCGCGGCTCAGGTCCCACGGCACCTTCGCGTCGCTGCCGTCGTCGAGCCGCGTGACCGGCACGTCCAGGTAGAAGGCGCGCGGCCAGGCAAAGCCGTCCTTGAAGTCGCGGTGCCAGTCGATCGGATCGCCCAGCTCGACCGGCCCCGACCCGAGCAGGTCGATCCGGTGCGCCAGCGCCGCGTCCGCCTCCCGGCGTATGCCCTCGGCGGCGTCGCGCAGCGGCTCCGGCAGCTCCTCCGCCGGGCGGACGTCGAGCGGCCGCGACCGCATCGAGACCCGGTCCGGCACCCGCGCCACCAGCCGCTCGTAGCGCCGCCGCAGGGCGCGATCCGCGAGCGCGCGGCCGGCGCGGTGCAGCACGGTCCTGGCGATGAGGATGGGATGCGGGCCGAGCCGCAGGAGTCGGCGCATGGTCGAGGGGGTCGAAATTACGAGGGGGCCGGGGTACGCTAGCCACAGCCCGCGCGGCAGGGGACTCGCGCCGGCAGGCAGTGCCAAACACAGCATGGACAGCGCCCGAAGCAGCATCCTGAGGCCGGCGGACGCGCGCCCGGCCCTGACGGACCTCCGCCAGACCCTGGTCTTCGCGGCGCTCGCCGCTGCCGGCGCGCTGGTGATCGGCGTGGCGGTCGCGCGCGGGGGGTCGCTCTCCTGGATCGCGGTCGCGGTGGCCGTCGGCCTGGTCGTGCTGCCGCTGTTCGCGGACTACCCGTACCAGGCGCTGGTGGCCTGGATCGCGGTCGCCGGCCCGGCCTTCCCCTTCCTGCGGATCGCCCCGTACGTGACCTTCGACCGCGTCTGGCTCGGCGCCATGGCGGTCTCGCTGTTCGTCCGCGAGCGCGTCCTGCCGCAGGCGCGCGCCACGCGGCTGATGACGCTGGCGCTGCTCTGGCTGGCCGCGGCGTTCGGCGTCCGCGCGGCGACCACCGACCTCGGCGGCATGCAGATCTGGGTGGACGCGGTCCTGCTCCCGCTCGTGCTCTTCCTGGTGGTGGACCGCTACGTGACCACGCTCGCCCACTGCCGGGTCGTGGCCGGGGCGCTGGCCGCGGCCGGCGCGCTGGTGGGGACCATCGGCATCGCGGCCCAGGCGGCCGGCTTCGAGCTGGCCAGCCGCAGCGGCGGCGAGCTGCGCGAGAGCTTCGAGACGAGCGGCCAGTACGTGATCAGGCCGTCCGGGCCCTACGCGGTGCCGGAGGTCTACGCGGTGGTGCTGATCGTCTGCCTCGCGGCCACGCTGTTCTGGACCCTGCACTGGTTCCGCCTCCGGGTGCAGCGCAAGGTCCTGCTGGGCGTCTCGGCCGCGACGATCGAGGCCGCGGCCATCGGCCTCTCGCTCTTCCGCGCCGCCTGGATCGCCGCGATCATCGTCGTCATCGCCGCCTTCGGCCTCCGGCCGCGCCGCTACGGGCGCCTGCTGGCGGTGGCCGGGGCGGTCGCGGCGCTGGGCATCGCGGGCACGGTCGAGCTGCGCGACAACACCACCTTCCAGACCCGGGTCGAGAACACCGACAACGTCTCCGGCCGCCTCGCGACCTACGTCCAGGGGTTCGAGATCTTCAAGTCGAAGCCGCTGGCGGGCGTGGGGGTGGACCAGTACCCGTACGTCGCGCCGACGGTCCGCGCCACGTACGTGGACGGCGTCAAGGCGGTCGAGTTCCCGCACAGCTCGTACGTCGGCGCGCTCGCCGAGCAGGGCCTGCTCGGGTTCGTCCCGCTGCTGGCCGTGACGTTCGGCGCGGGCTACCTGCTGCGCGCCTACGCCCGCCGCGCGCGAGCCCCCGGGGACATCCTCCTGGCGGCCGCCGCGACCGGGGCCGCGCTGGGCTACCTGCTGATGTCGATCACCCTGATGATGCTGCCGTACGGGCCCTCGAACGCCTTCCTCCTGCTGCTCCTCGGGCTGGTCGCCGCGCGGCTCAACGCGCTCGAGCACGAGACCCGGGAGGGCGAGCCCGCCCATGCCTGACAAAACGCTCGCGATGCCGCAAAACCTGGGTTACACTCGCCGTGGCAGAGGACTTCGCCTCGCGCGCGGGCACGGACGTCGGAGCGCGAGCGGGATATCGCGCTACGCGCACGACGCCCCAGGGCCCGCAAGGAACGGAATCGAGCGAATTGGCTGAAAGAGCTCCCAACCAGCATGGCGACTCGGGGATCCTCGAGGTCCTCCGGATCTGGCGCCGCCGCCGCCTGCTGATCGTCTTCTGCGCGCTGGCCGCCACCGGCGCCGCGCTCGCCTACTCGCTCTCGCAGGAGAAGCAGTACACCGCCTCGGCGAAGCTGCTGTTCCGCGACCCGCACTTCGACGAGGCGCTCTCTCCGGGCGTGGTCACCCCGGCCGTGCGCGATCCCGAGCGCGAGGGCGCCACGAACGTCGAGCTGGTCTCGCTGGACACGGTCAAGGACCGCACGCACGCCAAGCTCGGCAAGCGCGGCACGCTGATCGCCAAGCCGGTCGGCCAGTCCGACGTGGTGGCCGTGGAGGCGACCGACCGCGACCCGAACTTCGCCGCCCGCCTGGCCAACACGTTCGCCGAGGAGTACATCGCCTTCAGGCGCCAGGCCGACCGCGCCCAGATCGAGGAGGGGCTGCGCCTCGTGGACTCGCAGCTCGCCCAGCTCACGCCGGAGGAGCGCAACGGCAGCCGCGGGCGCTCGCTGCGCGGTCACGCCGAGACACTGCGCATCCAGCAGGCGCTCCAGACCGGCAACGCCGAGCTCGTGCAGCGCGCCGAGGCGCCCGACACGCCGTCGTCGCCGCACCCGGTCCGGAACACGATCGCCGGCTTCGTGCTCGGGCTCCTGTTCGGCGTCGGCCTGGCCTTCATCCGCGAGCGGCTCGACCGCCGCCTGCGCAGCCCGGAGGAGATCGAGGCGGTCTTCGACCGGCCGCTGCTCGGCGCCATCCCGGCCAGCCGCAGCTTCCCGGTCGCCGGCCAGTCGCTGTCGGTGCGCGAGGCCGAGGCCTTCCGGATGCTGCGCGCCAACCTGCGCTACTTCAACGTCGACCACGACATCCGCTCGGTGCTGATCACCTCGGCCTCGCCGGGCGACGGCAAGACCACGGTGGCCTACCACCTGGCCGCGGTCGCGGCCGGCGCCGGCGCGAAGGTGCTGCTGCTGGAGACCGACCTGCGCCGGCCCACGCTCGCGCAGCGGCTCGGGCTCGGCCCCGTGCCCGGACTGAGCACCGTGCTCGCCGGCGACAAGCGGATCGAGGACATCGTGGTCAGGGTGCCGGTCGAGGGCAAGACGAACGGGACCGGCGGCCGCCACCTCGACGTCGTCGTGGCCGGCCCGCTGCCGCCCAATCCGACCGACCTGATCGAGTCCGACCGCATGTCGGCCGTGATCAAGGCCGCCGAGCGCGACTACGACCTGGTCGTGGTCGACACGCCGCCGACCTCGATCGTCTCGGACGCCATCCCGCTGGTGAAGCAGGTCACCGGGGTCATCGCCGTCACCCGCCTCGGGCGCAGCACGCGCGACTCGGCCGCCCACCTGCGCAACCAGCTCCAGCGGCTCGAGGCGCCCACGCTGGGCGTCGTCGTGAACTTCGTCCAGGGCCAGTCGGGCTACTACGGCGCGGCCTACCTCCAGGGCTACGGCTACTCGTCCGTGGACGAGCCGCGCGAGGGCAGCCCGAAGAGCGGCAGCGAGCGCGGGCGCGGGCCGGGCGACACCCCCCGCC
>JALZEZ010000284.1 GCA_030861775.1 Actinomycetota bacterium | reverse complement strand
CGAGCCGCGCCCCGACCGCTGGCCGCTCGACGGCGAGCTGCGCCGGCTGGCGGAGCGCTGGGGCATCGACCCCGCGCGCGACCTGCGGGGCTCCCCCGCCGCGGTGGCGTAGCCGAGCGGGGCGGGACTAGCTCGCGGCCTGAAGCAGCGGCGCCGGCTCGGTCTCGGCGATCTGGTGGCCGCAGTGCGGGCAGCGCAGCGCGTGCTCCTCGTCCGTCTCCGCGCCCTTCGGATCCACCTGATCGGCCTGCCCGGTGGTGTCGGCCTCGCCCGAGGTGAGCCGCCGCACACGCCGCAGCTCCTCCCGCAGGCAGCGCACCGACAGCCGGTCCGCCTCGGCCTGGTCGAGCCAGCGCTCGCGCTCCTGAGGGGAGAGCGCGGCGAGCTCGGCGTGGTGGCTGAAGGAGAGGTTCGCCCGTCGCTGCGACGGCTCGTAGGCCGAGGCGACGTAGACCATGTTCATCAGGGTCTGGACGTCGTAGCCGGTGATGCGGGCCGCGCGCACGTAGCGCTCGCCCCACTTCATGTTGCCGTAGCGCAGCCAGTCGCCGATCCACCAGCCGATCCCGCGGCCGATGACGCCGAGCCGGCGACCGTGGTCGACCCATTCGCTCAACGCCATCTCGTCGGCCGGCAGCCACGAGGTGCGGGTCAAGGCTCCGCTCAGATCCTGAGGCTTCTGCTTCTGCACTGCACGCGCCATCGCTGGCGTGGTCGTCTGCTTAACCAACACCTTCCCCCCTCGGAACTGGTGGTAGTGATCTTCGGCCCTGAGCGCTGGGCGTGTGCGCTCCGGGTCTCTTGCGATTACCCCCTGCATGGGGGTCCTAACCCCTGTATCGCTGGGGATATATAGGACCCCCCGTATGGGGGGGTCGAGGGGTTTGGCAGGCTACCGCATGTTTGGTCGCATAGCGCGCAACGTGAGCCGGGCTACTGGTCCGCCGCGACCGCGGCGAGCTCTACGCGCCGCGGCACGACCCCCCTGCGCGGTCCCCAGTCCACCCCGGTGGAGGGGTGGGCGGAGCGGCTCGACGCGCGGACGGTCGCGGTCAAGCCGGTTCGCCTTGGCACCCCGCGCGGGCCCGCGCTATCGCACCGCGATCGTCTCGGCGTGGCTGACCGAGACCGTCCCGCCCGTCGACGGGTCCTGGAGCAGCAGGAACGCGCTGGCGAACGCCTCGCCGCGGTGGAAGCGGCCCTCGAACGGCGTGACGCGGACGGTGTTCACGTGCGTGGCGCCGTCGCAGACGATCGAGCCGAGCCCGGCCTGGCCGGAGATGCGCTGCTCGTCCTGCGACACGGTGATGTGGGCCTCGAGCGGCTGGAGCCCGGGGTCGCAGCGATAGGCGACCTGGACGATCACCGAGCCGGCCTTGCGCTTGGCCGGCGACAGCACGTCGAGCTCCGCCGTCTGCGCCGCGGCCGGCTCGGCGACGACGAGAGCACAGGCGGCCGCGGCGGCCGCGATCGTCAGCTTCCTGAGCACGTTTTTCCCCCTCCGTACGTGTGGCCGGGCACGATACTCCCGGCGCGAGCGGGTTGCCGTAGCCCCGATCGGGGGTTGACGAGGGCCGTGGCTTCGGAGAGGCTGCGCACGGACTCGAGCGAAGGGACCGCCGACGCGTCATACGACCAGGCACCTGGTCCCGAGGTCCGCGTTCGTCGCGGCCGCGGTCGTCCTCGTGCTCGTCGGCGGCCTGGCCGTGGCGCGCGACGCGCCCGCGGCCGCGGGTCCGCCCGCCGACATCGCCGACTGGCCCTGGATGGCGCAGGTGCGGAACGCCACGGCGCCGGCCGGCGGCTTCCGCTTCAACTGCGGCGGCTCGCTGATCGCTCCCGAGTGGGTGCTCACCGCCGCGCACTGCGTGGTCGACATGGACCGCTGGGTGGTGGTCTCGGCAGGCGACGTCCGCGTGGGCCAGCAGACGCTCGGCCGGCTCGGCGGGGTGGGCTCGCCCATCGCGGGCGCGGTGCCGCACCCCGGCTTTGGCAAGACCAACGCGGGCGCCAAGAACGACGTGGCCCTCGTGTGGCTGCGCGACGACCTGTCCGCGCCGCTCCTGCGCCTCGCCGGGCCCAAGGACCGGCCGCACTGGCGGGTGGGCAAGGCCGGCAGCGTGCTCGGCTGGGGCCAGTGGTACCAGGGGTCCGGCTACTCCGACGAGCTGCGGCGAGCGGTGGTGCCCATCGCGACGGCCAAGAGCTGCGGCAAGACCGCGCACCTGTGGTGGGGCCTGATCAGCGCATACGACCCGTCCGTGATGCTGTGCGCGGGTCTGCCGATGAGCCCGCGGGAGGACGCTTGCGGCGGCGACAGCGGAGGACCGCTGACGGTCCTCGGCGACAAGGGCCGGCGCGTCCAGGTCGGGGTTGTCAGCTTCGGACCCCCAGGGGGATGCATGGCGCCCAAGAAGCCCACGATCTACGCGCGCGTCGGGGAGGGTCCGTTGCGGGACTGGATACTCGGCAAGATCGAGCGCCGCGTCATCCGGCTCGGAGGCGATGGCGGGGCGCCCGCCATCGGCGACCTCAGGCTCCGAGCCCCGACGACCCTCGGCGACGCCGAGCGGGCCTTCGGGAAGCCGGGCTCACGAACCCCCAGCTTCCAGAGCTGCGAGGTCCGCTGGCCGGACCTGGGGCTGACGATCTGGTCGCTGAATCGCAGGGCCGTGCCGGACAGCGCGGCCGCCTGCGCCGGGGAAGGGGTCGCGACGGCCGCTCGGATGGCGGGCGTGGGTGCGGCGTCCTGGCGGACCGACAAGAACCTGAGGCTGCTGGCGACCGAGCGGCGCATGCGCGAGCTGTACCCGTCCGCCCACCGCGAGCGGTCCGCGCCCGCGGGCGAGTCGCCGCCGGGCACGCCGTGGGGTCTGGTCAGCGAGGCGGTGGACTACGACGGGAGCGGGCACGTCGACGTGCTGTGGGCGGTCACCGAGCGGGGGTTCGTAACCGCCTTCTACGTGCTGCTCGGGGGCGGTGCCTGATGGCCGGGCTCCGTGCGCCCGGGCCCGGCCCGGGCCCGGCCCGGGCCGGGCCCGTTAGGGCAGGTACCGCATCGGGTCGAGCGGCGTGCCCCAGGGCTTCGTGCCGCGGCGGACCTCGAAGTGCAGGTGGTTGCCGCGCGAGTTCCCGGTGTTGCCCACGTAGCCGATCACCTCGCTCTGCTTCACGACCGCCCCCTCCGTGGTGCCGAAGCGCGACTGGTGGGCGTAGCAGGTGGTGACCGTGGCGTGGGCCACGCAGGTGTAGTTGCCGTAGCCGCTCTCCCACCCGCGCAGGACGACGGTCCCGGCGGCCGCGGCCTTGATCGGCGTGCCGCCGTCGGCCGAGATGTCGATGCCCGCGTGGTAGTGGCTGCCGCGGTCCTCGCCGAAGCGGCCGGTGATCGGCCCGCGCACGGGCCAGACGAGCTGCTCGCCCCCCGTGCCCGGCGGCGGCGGGGGCGGCGCGTGGCGGTGGACGCCCAGCACGGTCCTGGTGGGCTTCGAGCTCCAGCCGTCGGACGTGAGCGCCACGACGCGGCCGCTCGACGCGGAGGCCGGGACGGTCACGGTCACGAGGCGGCTGGTGACCCGGCCGGGGCTGACCAGCACGTCGTCGCGCGAGCCGCGGCCGCCGAGGAAGACGACCTTCTGGACCGTCTGCATGTCGCGGCCCTTGATCGTGAGCACCGAGCGGGCGTGCACGACCGGGCGGCCGCCGCTCGAGGCCGAGCGCGTGTGGCTGCCGCACTCGCGGCGGCAGGCCACGCTGGCCAGCTTCGGGATCGCGGACGGGCCGCGCGCGCCGCCGGTGGGCGAGCCCGCGTGGGACTCCTCACCGGCCGCGGGGGCGGCCCCCACCAGCGCGGAACACGTCGCCAGGGCACCCAGCGTCAACGCCTTTCGCAAACCAACGACTCCCTTTATCGGGCCTGCGGGGTTAGCTGACGGGCTCGCGCCTGAAGGGCAGCGCTACCGGCCGGCGGTGACCGGATTCGCCCCCGGCCGCCACTGTGGCGACCGATATTGGTTCCCCCGCTCCGGGCGGCCCCACTCGGGGTCCGTCCGGATTCGGCAGATCGACTACGCGGCGCATCTTAGGGATCGCGGACGACGGCGTCAGTCTCCGACCAGCCGCCGCTGCGCCGCCCAGCGGCTCAGCTCGTGCCGGCTCGAGAGCTGGAGCTTGCGCAGGACGGCCGAGACGTGGGCCTCGACGGTCTTCGCCGAGATGCCGAGCTGGGCCGCGATCTCCTTGTACATGTAGCCGCGCGCGATGTGCTGGAGGACCTCGCGCTCGCGCGGGGTGAGCAGGTCGAGCTCGGGGTCCACCTGGGCCGGGGCGATCTCGCCCGCGAAGGCGTCGAGCACGAACCCGGCCAGGCGCGGGGAGAAGACGGCGTCGCCGTCGGCCACGCGCTCGATGGCGTCGACCAGCTCCGGCCCCGAGATCGTCTTGGTCACGTACCCCCGCGCGCCGGCGCGGATGACCGAGATCACGTCGTCGGGGGCGTCGCTGACCGAGAGGGCCAGGAAGCGGACCGCGGGCCGGGCCTCGGCCACCTGGCGGATCACCTCCACGCCGCCGCCGCCCGGCATGTGCACGTCGAGCAGGACCACGTCGGGCTCGAGCTCCTCGATCGCGCGCACGGCCTCGGGCACCTCGCCGGCGTCGCCGACCACCTCCACCGCGTCGCCCAGCGCCTCGCGCACCCCCGCCCGGAACAGGGCGTGGTCGTCGACGACCATGACCCGCGGCGCGCTCACGGGCGCTCCAACACGATCTCGACCTCGGTGCCGCCGCCCTGCGACGGGCGCACGGCCGCCCGCCCGCCGGCGCGCTCCATCCGGCCCAGGATCGACTCGCGCACGCCGCGCCGCTCCGGGGGCACGGCCGCGGGGTCGAAGCCGGGGCCGCGGTCGCGCACGAAGACCTGGATCCGCTCGTCGCCGGCCTCGGCGTAGACCGCCACCGGGGAGCCCTCCCCGAACTTGGCCGCGTTCAGCATGGCCTCGCGGGCCGCGGCCGCCACGGCGGCGGCGCGCTCGTCGAGCGGGCAGTCGCCGACGGCCACCACCTCGACGGTCGCGCCGGTGGCGCTCTCCACCTCGGCGGCCGCGGCCTCGAGCGCCTTGGAC
>JALZEZ010000575.1 GCA_030861775.1 Actinomycetota bacterium | reverse complement strand
GGCCAGCCGCTCGAGCGCGTCGCGCTGCGCGCCGCAGCGCCCGGCCAGCTCGGCTACCGACGCGAACGGCCCGCCCCGCTCGCGCTCGGCCACCACCTCGGCCACGTCCTCCTTGGCCACGCCGGCGACGTAGCCGAGGCCGATCCGGACGGCGAGCGGGAACACTTCGCTACCCCCTGGGGTAGCAAACCGTTCCACGGTGCACTCCGCCTCCGACCGCAGCACGCACGGAGGCAGCACGCGGATCCCCCGCCGCTGCGCCTCGTGCACCAGCGAGTCCGGCGGGTAGAACCCCATCGGCTGCTCGTTCAGCAGCGAGCACAGGAACTCCGGGCCGTAGTGCACGCGCAGCCAGGTGGACTGGTAGGCGAGCAGGCCGAACGCGGCCGAGTGCGCCTTCGGGAAGCCGAACCCGGAGAAGCCGACGATCTGCGAGTAGACCTTCCGCGCCACGTCGAGCGAGGCCCCGCGCCTCATCGCCCCCTCCACGAACTTGACCTCGTACGAGCGCATGGCCGCCACCGAGCGGTTGCGGCTCATCGCCCGCCGCAGCCCCTCGGCCTCGCCCGCCGAGAAGCCCGCGAACGCCATCGCCACCTCGATCACCTGGTCCTGGAAGACGATCGCGCCGAGCGTGTCGCGCAGCGCCGGCTCGAGCGAGGGGTGGTCGTAGGGGACGCGGTACGAGGGGTCCGCCCGCAGCGCCTTGCGCCGCTCGATGTACGGGTGCACCGCGCCGCCCTGGATCGGGCCGGGCCGCACCAGCGCCACCTGCACGGTCAGGTCGTCGAGGTTCTCGGGACGGGTGCGCTTGAGCATCTGCATCTGCGCCCGGCTCTCGATCTGGAAGACGCCCATCGTCTCCGCCGCCTGGATCTCCTCGTACACGCGCCGGTCGTCGAACGGGATCCGCGACAGGTCGATCCGCTCCCCGCGCGCGCGGGCGATCTGGTCCACGCAGCGCTCGACCGCCGACAGCATCCCCAGCCCGAGCAGGTCGATCTTCAGGAAGCCGGCGTCGCCGCACGAGTCCTTGTCCCACTGGACCATCTGGCGGCCGGTCATCGCCGCCGGCTGGATCGGGCAGATCTCGTTCAGCGGCTGGGTGGAGATCACCATGCCGCCCACGTGCTGGGTCACGTGCCGGGGGAGCCCCCAGGCGTCGCGGGCCAGCCGGATCAGCGCCTGCCAGCGCGGCGAGCGCGCCCGGCGCGCGCCGATGGCGTCGACCAGGTGGGGCTCCACGTCGCCGCCGCCCCACGGCTCGGCCGCCCGGGCGGCGCGCTCGATCTCGCCCGGCGGCAGCCCCAGCGCCTTGCCGAAGTCGCGGATCGCCGAGCGCGTCTGGTAGGTGGCGAAGGCGCAGACCAGCGCCGAGCGGTCGTGGCCGTAGCGCTCGTGCACGCGCGGGATCAGCACGTCGCGGATGTCGCGCGGGAAGTCGAGGTCGATGTCGGGGAGCGCGGTGAGCTCCTCGTTCAGGAAGCGGCCGAGGAAGAGCTCGTTCTCGACCGGGTCCACGTGCGAGAGGCCGGTCAGGTAGCAGACGATCGAGGAGACGCTCGAGCCGCGCCCGCGGCCGGGCGGGAGCAGGGCCCGGGCGGAGTCCGGCCCGCGCACCTCGCGGGCCACGTCGCGGGCCAGCTCGAGCAGGTCGCGGTGCAGGAGGAAGAAGCCGCTCAGCCCCAGCGAGCGGATGATGGCCAGCTCCCGCTCGAGCCGCCGCTCGGCCTCGGCCCGGGTGGCTCGCCCCTCGTAGCGGGCGGCCAGGAACTCGCGGCACAGCTCGGCCAGGCGGCGGTCGGCGCTGCCGTCCTCCGAGCCGGGATAGCGGTAGCCGAGGTCGGTGGTCAGGTCGAAGCGCAGCCGCTCCGCCAGCCGCCCCGACTCCTCCACCGCCTCGGGGTGGTCGGCGAAGCGGGCCGCCATCGCCTCGGGCGGGGCCAGCACGTGCGAGGAGTTGCCGCGCCGGAGCGGCTCGGACTCGTCGAGGGTGGTCTTGGTCCGCACGGCCACGAAGGTGTCCTGGAGCGCCGCGCGCGGGCGCGCGTGCGCGTGGACGTTGCCGGTGGCCACGCACGCCGCCCCGAGCCGCTCGGCGAGCTGGGCCAGCAGGCGGTTGCGGCGGCGGTCGTGGCGGGAGAACGGGCGCTGGAGCTCGATCCGGAAGCGGTCCTGGCCGAAGACGCGCAGCAGGCGGCGGGCGGTCGTGGCTGCATCGGCGTGCTCGTCGCGCTCGACCCGGGCGGCCACGGCGCCGTCGCGGGCGCAGCCGGAGAGGCACACCAGGCC
>JALZEZ010000574.1 GCA_030861775.1 Actinomycetota bacterium | reverse complement strand
GGCCCGGGATCGGCTGCCCGTCCGGGCGCAGGACGCGCGCGCCGAGGTCGGTCTGGATCCCGCCCAGGCTCTTGCGGCTCATCGGCTGGAGCCGGATGGCGATCATCGGCCCGGCGGCCGGATCGGTGATGCGCTGGAACTTCGCGGTCCGCAGCCGGTCCCCGCGCCAGTTGCGCAGAGCGGCGATCCGCCGCACCTGGTCGTCGTTCCAGAGCGACTTCCCGCGCGCGAGCATGTCGTCGTAGCGGCGCACCTCGCGCTCCATGAGGCCCGCGTCGAGCGCGCCGTCGCCGGTCACCGCGCTCATCCGCGTGGCCAGCTCGGGCAGCGTCCGGCCGGTCACGAAGTCGGGGCACTTGTCGACGAAGTGGTTCACCAGCGTGGGCTTGCCGAGCAGTATCCCGAGCACGAAGCGGACGAACCGCTTCTCGCGGATGCTCGGGTTGTGCTGCGAGCCGGACACGTCCAGCTCGCGGCGGGCGATCTTGTAGTTGCAGATCAGCCACGAGTACTTCGGCTCGCTCTCGCACATGCGCTCGAGGGCGAAGTAGGCGTCGAAGGTGGGCATCACCGGCACCGGGCCGTAGCGCCGGCCGGTGGGGTCGAGGGCCAGGCCCGAGCGCGGCGGGATCAGCTTCAGCCCGTGCAGCGGCCGGCGCGGCTCGGGGTGCCGCACCGCGTCCGCGTAGTTCCACATGCGGTCGAGGTGGGTCACGTTGCCGCCGATCCGCCCGACCTCCTCGTGCATCGCGCCGTCGGCGTAGTAGTGCGAGCCCATCAGGATGTGCTCGGGCGCCTCGCCCAGCTCCTTGGGCCACTCGCGCCGCACGATGTCGAGGTTGCCGCCCACGCCGCCGGCGGCGATCACGACCGCGTCGCCGCGCAGCTCGCCCTCGCCACCGCCCTCCTCGGGGGCTGCGCGGACGCCCGCGATGCGGCCGTCCTCCTCGATCAGCGACGTCACGCGCGTGCGCGTGCGCAGCTCGAACGCGCCTCGGCGGGGATGCTCCTGGATCGAGGTCCAGACGCCGTCCACCAGCCCCTTGCCGCAGCCCCAGGTGATGTGGAAGCGCGGCACCGAGTTGCCGTCCCCGTACACGCCGCGCTCGGCCCAGTTCACGACCGGGAAGAACTTCACGCCCTTGGAGCGCAGCCACTCGCCCACCTCGTCGCGGGCACGGGCCACGTACTGCTCGGCCCAGCGCCGCGGCCACACGTCGTCCGGCTCGAAGTCCGCCACGCGCAGCCAGTCGTCGAGCGCCAGCTCCACGCTGTCCTCCACGCCCCCGCGCCGCTGCTCCTCGGTGCCGACCATGAACATGCCGCCGAACGCCTCGCGGGCGAGCCCGCCCACCTCGTTCGGGTGGCAGCGGTCGAGCAGGGTCACGTCGCGGCCGCGGTCGAGCAGCTCGAGCGTCGTCACGAGCCCGGCGATGCCGGCGCCCACGACGATCACGTCTGCCCTCTCAGCGGCCATCCGCGCGGGCAGCGTATACCTTGGCCGCGTGGCCGAGCTCACCGTCTACGAGAAGCCCACCTGCACGACCTGCCGCAAGCTCGCCGCGCTGCTCACCGAGCGGGGGATCGACTTCGAGCGGGTGAACTACCACGTGGAGCCGCTGCCGGAGGAGAAGCTGCGCGAGCTGATCCGCAAAACGGGGGTGCCGGCGCGCGACCTCCTGCGGCGCAAGGAGCCGGCCTACCGCGAGCTGGGACTCGGCGGGCGCGAGGCCGGGGACGACGAGGTGGTCGCCCTAATGGCCGAGCACCCGGAGCTCCTGGAGCGACCGGTCGTCGAGCGCGGCGAGCGCGCTGTGCTGGCCCGCCCGCCCGAGCGGGTGCTCGAGCTGCTGGACTGAGCGGCGCGCCGCCGTTAGGCTCGCCGCCATGGCGGGAGCCTGGACAGACGACCTCGAGACCCTCCTCGAGCAGCTCGACACCAACGCGACGCTCATCGCGCGCTTCCGGCAGAACCCTGCGAACGCGGTGGCGCCCTTCGACCTGACCCACCACGAGCATGAAGCGGTGGTGACGCGCGACCTCGACGACTTCGTGGAGCTCGGGATCGTGTCCAGGATCGAGGACCTGCCGGAGGTTCTGCGCGGCACGCGGACCCCCGGCCAACCCGGGCTCGGCCCCGGCATCCTCGACCGCCTCACGCCGCTGATCGACCGCCTCCGCCGCACCATCCCCGGGCTCCCGAACCCGCCCATGCCGGGGCCCGACCCGGGACCGATCCCGCCGCCGGGGCCGAGGCCGGGACCGCGTCCGGGGCCGCGCCCGGGGCCGACC
>JALZEZ010000283.1:4002-5126 GCA_030861775.1 Actinomycetota bacterium | reverse complement strand
CGCCAAGGGCGCTGCGGGCACGGCCAAGGGCGCCGCCGCCAAGGGCGCGGCCGCTTCCCGCCGCAAGCGCGAGGAGCCGAAGCGCAGGCGCTTCGCCCTCGTGCCGCTGCTGCTCTTCCTGCTCCTCCTGGGCGGCACGGTCACGCTGGTCGCCGTCCTGAGCGACGGTGACGATGACGGCGGCACCGATCCGGCGAGCGAGGTGGCCCAGCCGCCCGCCGACAAGCCGGCCGACGAGAAGCCTTCGGACCAGAAGCCGTCCGACCAGAAGCCCTCGGACGAGAAGCCCTCGGGCGAGAAGCCCTCGGGCGAGAAGCCGGGCGGCTCCGGGGACGGGTCGCGCGGCGAGGAGGGCGACGGCGGGGGCGGCGCGCGCGAGCGTGACGGCTCCGGCGACGACTCCCGCTCCGGCGCTGACGGCGACGGGGAGGGGAACGGCTCCAGGCCGGGTTCCGGCTCCGGCGACGGCGACGAATCCGGCTCCCGCCGCGAGGACTGCGTCGAACGGACGACCGTCGACGCCTCCCCCGCCCAGGAGGGCTACTCCGGCCGCGGCGGCCGCGTCGAGGTCGCGGTCCGCGAGGACTGCCGCGAGACCCGTGCCGCGCAGGACTGCGTCGGGCGCACGACCGATGACGGCGAGTCGGGCTCTGGAAGCGGCGGCGGCTCGGGCGGCTCCGGCTCCGGCAGCGGCTCCGGCTCCGGCGATGGCTCCGGCTCCGGCGCTGACGGCGACGGGGAGGGGGAGGGCTCCGGCTCCGGCGGCGGCTCCGGCTCCGGTGATGACGGCGACGGGGAGGGGGGTGCCTCCGGCTCGGGGAGCGGCTCCGGGTCGGGCGGCGACGGCAGCGGCTCCGGCTCGGGCGGTGAGTCCGGCTCCGGCGACACCGGCGCTGCCTCGCGCGACGACTGCGTGCGGCGCGGCCCCGACGGGCTTCCGATCACCGGTCTCCAGCTCGGCCTGATCGGCGGCGCCGCCCTGCTGTTGCTCGGCCTCGGGTTCGGGCTCCGCCGGCTCGCCGCCGACTGATCTATTCGAGCTGTCCTGCCCTGTACCGGCAGGGGCGGCCCAATCCAGGACGGTGGCGCCGCGATCGGCCGAGTGGACGCGGTTCCGGCGGCGG
>JALZEZ010000283.1:0-3992 GCA_030861775.1 Actinomycetota bacterium | reverse complement strand
GGCTCAGCCGCCGGGGAACGCGAGCGCCAGCGCCAGCTGGCGGCACTGGGCGATCAGCTCGCCGTCGCGGGTCCAGAGGGTGCCGTCCTCCTCGAAGAAGCCGCCGCGGGCGTGCTTCGACTCGAAGACGCCCAGGACCCAGTCGTCGGCGGCTGGGAGCGGCGCGCGGAAGTAGACCGACAGCTCGATCGTCGGTGCAGCGAGCGGTGAGGTGGCGGGCGGGAACACCGCCGGCGGCCAGGCGTCCGCCAGCATCGCGACGAGCGGGGCGTCGAGCGCGTGATCCTCGCGCAGGCGCATCCAGCCGCCGCTGATCGCGCGGTCGGCGCCGCTCATCAGCGCCCCACCCACCGCGGGCCGGAAGTCGACGAACTGCGTGAACGGGGGCACGAGGTTCCCCCGGTCCAGCGGCTCGATCGCCTCCGGGTCCGGCACCTCCGGCCGCTCGGAGTGGTCGAAGCCGATCGCCTCCGGCCACTCGGCCGAGAACGCCGCCGTGGCCAGCGCGGCCGCCGCCCCGTCCTGCTCGATCCGCGCCGTGACCGTCGTCATCGACCGCCCGGCCCGCTCCACCCGGCAGGCGACCGAGGCGGTGCCCGGGCGGGGCGCCGCGGGATAGAAGACCGTCAGCGCCCGCGGCATCCGCGTCCCGTCGCCGAGGGCCTCGGTCATCGCCCGCAGGAGGATCGCGGCGACGTAGCCCCCGTGCGGCCCGCGCAGCACGTTCCAGCGCTCGTCGATTGTGGCCTGGAACGCCCCGTCGCCCCCCGGGCGCACCGCTGTGCCGCGATCGAATTCGGTCACGAGGACGGCGATACTACGAGCGAGCCGCGAAGATGCACCCGTGGTGACGATCGAGTCGATCACGGTCGCGGACCCCGCGGAGGCGTGGGAGGCGGCCGGCTTCGCGGTGGACGGCGACACGTGCCGGGTGGGCTCGATCGAGCTGAGATTGGCGGGCGCGGACGCCGGCCGCGGGCTCTTCGGATGGACCCTGCGCGGCGCGCGGAGCAGCGAGCTCGACGGGCTGCCCACCGAGCTCTCCACCGCCGAGGACCCGCCGGACACCGCACCGCCCCACCCGAACGGCGTGACCCGCATCGACCACGTCGTCGCCTTCACCCCCGACCGCGCCCGCACCGTGGAGGCGCTCGAGGCCGCGGGCCTCGACCTGCGCCGCCTGCGCGACGAGCCCACCCCGGCCGGCGGCGGCCCCCAGGCGTTCTTCCGCCTCGGCGAGGCCATCCTCGAGGTGATCGAGGCGCCCGGCGAGCGCAAGGCCCCCCCGGACACGCCCGCGCGGCTCTGGGGCCTCGCCTTCCTCACCGAGTCGCTCGACCGCACCAAGCGCCTGCTCGGCCCCCGGCTGAGCGACCCCCGCCCGGCGGTCCAGCCCGGCCGCCGCATCGCGGCCCTGCGCAGGGACGCGGGCCTCTCCTTCGGCTGCGCGTTCATGTCGGCGGAGGCCGAGTGAGGCTGGTCCTCTGGGACGTCGACGGCACCCTCGTCGACTCCGCCAAGCTCGGCCGCGACGCATTCTTCGAGGCCTTCGCGAGCATCGTCGGCCACGAGCCGACCGAGCTCGTCCCGTTCGCCGGCCGCACCGACCTGGAGATCGCCCACGACCTGCTGGAGACGGCGGGCGTCTCCGCCGCCGAGGACCTGCTCGACCGCTTCGAGGAGGAGCTGGTCCGCGCGATGGCCGCCCGCGTCGACCAGCTCAGCGCGCTCGGCCGCGCCCTCCCGGGCACGCACGAGGCGCTCGAGCGCCTGCACGAGCACCCCGAGGTCGTCCAGTCGCTGCTCACCGGCAACGTCGAGCGCAACGCGATGCTCAAGCTCAAGCCCTTCGGGCTGGCCCGCTGGATCGAGTTCGGCTGCGGCGCCTACGGCTCCGACCACCGCGTCCGCGGCGAGCTGGTGGCGATCGCCCGCCGGCGCACGAAGCAGGCCCACGGCAGCGAGCCGCGCGACGTGGTCCTGATCGGCGACACCCCGCTCGACGTGGCGGCGGCCCGCGAGGGCGGCGCCCGCGCGGTCGCGGTCGCCACGGGCCCGTACGACGAGGCGGAGCTCGCCGACTCGGGCGCCGACGCCGTCCTCCCCGACCTCTCGGACACCGAGCGTGTGACCGAGGCCGTCCTCGGGAAGGCCTAGAGAGATGCCCTCCGAGCGCAAGCGCAGGATCAGCACGTTCTTCACGACCAGGCTGGTCAACCCCGCCGTGCGCCTCATGCTCGAGCACGGGATCGCGCCCAAGAGCGTCGCCCTGCTGGAGACGACCGGCCGGAAGTCGGGAGAGCCGCGCCGGACCCCCGTCGGGAACGGCCTCCGCGGCCACACCTTCTGGATCGTCACCGAGCACGGCCGCCGGGCCGCCTACGTCCGGAACATCGAGGCCTACCCGCGCGTGCGGGTCAAGGTCGGCCGCCGCTGGTACGCGGGCACCGCCCACGTGCTGACCGACGACGACCCGGGCGAGCGCATGCGCGCGCTGGGCCGCCCGGCGAACGACTCCATGGTCCGGCTGATGGGGACCGAGCACCTCACCATCCGCGTGGACCTCGACCGAACCTGAGGCCCTACCCTTCGGCCGCGTCGATGACGGGGGAAACGCACGACACCGGCTCGCTGCCGCCGCTGGCGGTGGACCCCACGCCCGCGCTGGCCGAGATCGAGCACTCCAGCGAGCGGCTCACGCCGACCGATCCGGACCCGCTGGTCACGTTCGTCATGCCCGCCTACAACGAGGCGACGAACATCGAGGACGTGCTCCAGCGCGTGTACGCGCTCCCGCTGCGCTCCGAGGTGATCGCGGTGGACGACGGCTCCACCGACAACACCCCGGAGATCCTCCGCAAGTGGTCGGAGAGCCACGGGCTGCTGTACGTCGAGCACGAGCGCAACAGCGGGAAGGGCGCCGCCGTACGCACGGGCCTCGCGCGCTCGACCGGTGAGATCGTCGTCATCCAGGACGCCGACATGGAGTACGACCCCGCCGACGTGGTCGACCTGGTCAAGCCGATCGTCGAGGGCTACGCCGACGTGGTCTACGGCTCCCGCCTCACCGGCGGCCGGCCGCAGCGGGCGTACATGTTCTGGCACCTGGTCGGCAACCGCATGCTCGCGCTGCTGACCAACCTGCTCTGGAACACCACGCTCACCGACATGGAGACCGGCTACAAGGCCTTCCGCGGCGAGATCATCCGCAGCTTCGAGCTGTACGAGAGCGACTTCCGGATCGAGCCGGAGATCACCTCCGAGGTCCTGCGCCGCAAGCTGCGGCTGTACCAGATCCCGATCGCCTACTACGGCCGCACGCACGGCGAGGGCAAGAAGATCTCCTGGCGCGACGGGTTCCCGGCCGTCTGGACGCTGCTGCGGCTCCGCTTCGGCCGCCGTTGAGCCGCGCGCGGGCGCTCTGGGCCCGCCTCAGCCGCGCCGAGCGCGTCGCGCTCGCCGGGCTGGCCGTCCTGCTGGCCGCCGGGATCGCCCTCCGGGTGGTCACGATGCTCGCCTACCGGCCGGCGTTCATCGGCTATCCCGACACGCGCGAGTACGCCCTGGGCGCCGACGGCGAGCTGTTCGCGGACCCGTTCCGCACGGTCGGCTACCCGTTCTTCCTGCGGCTGCTGCATCTCGTCACCGACCACCTCTCGTTCGTGGTCGTGGTCCAGCACGCGCTGGGGATCGCCACCGCCCTGCTCTTGGTGGGCGCCGTGCGGCGCGCGGGCGCCCCGGCCTGGGCCGGCCTCCTGCCGGCCGCCGTGATCCTGCTCGGCGGCGACCAGCTCCTGTTCGAGCACGCGGTGCTCACGGAGACGCTGTACGCGTTCCTCACCGTCGCCGCCCTGTACGCCGGTGTGCGCTGCCTCGACGGCTCGCGGCTGGCCTGGCCCGCGCTGGCCGGGGTGCTGCTCGGGCTGGCCGCCACCGTGCGGATCTCCGGGCTGCCTCTGGTCGCGCTGCTGGTGGCCTGGATGCCGCTGGTC
>JALZEZ010000573.1 GCA_030861775.1 Actinomycetota bacterium | reverse complement strand
CTGCTCACGAGCCGCCGCGGCCCCGCCGCCGCGGGCGCCGAGGAGCTGGTCGCCGGGCTGGCCGAGCTCGGCTGCGAGGCCCGGGTGGCGGCCTGCGACGTCGCCGACCGGGACCAGCTCGAGGCGCTGATCGCGGAGATCCCGCAAGAGCACCCGCTCACCGCAGTCGTCCACGCGGCCGGCGTGCTCGACGACGGCGTGATCGACTCGCTCGACGGCGAGCGGCTGCGGAAGGTGATGGCGCCCAAGGTCGACGGCGCGATCAACCTGCACGAGCTGACCGAGGACGCGGGGCTCGCGCGGTTCGTCCTGTTCTCCTCGGCCGCCTCCACCCTCGGCAATCCGGGGCAGGCCAACTACGCGGCCGCGAACGCCTTCCTCGACGCGCTCGCCCACCACCGCCGCGCCCGGGGGCTGCCCGCGACCGCGCTGGCGTGGGGCGCGTGGGAGCGCGGGATGGGCGGCGGGTTGAGCGAGGCCGATCGCGCCCGCCTGGGCCGCCTGGGCGTCTCGCCCCTGTCCGACGAGGAGGGCCTGGCCCTGTTCGACAGCGCCACCACCACCGCCGCGCCGCCGCTGCTCGTGCCGGTGCGCCTCGACACAGCGGCGCTGCGCTCGCAGGCCAGGGCCGGATTGCTGCCCGCGATCATGCGGGGACTGGTGCGGATGCCCGCGCGCCGGGCGGCCGAGGGCTCGCTGGCCAGGAGGCTGGCGTCGTCGAGCGAGTCCGAGTGGGACGCGATCGTCCTCGAGCTCGTCCGCGGGCACGTGGCCGCCGTGCTCGGACACGGCTCCGCCCGGGCGGTCGACCCCAGGCACGCCTTCAAGGACCTCGGCTTCGACTCGCTGGGTGCGGTCGAGCTCAGGAACCGCCTGACCCAGGCGACCGGCGTGAAGCTGCCCGCGACGCTCGTCTTCGACCATCCCACGCCCGCCGCGGTCGCCGAGCACCTGCGCTCGAAGGTCGCCGGCGCGGGGCGCGCCGCACCGATCGCCCGGCGCGGGCCGCGGCGCGCCGACGAGCCGATCGCGATCGTCGGCATGAGCGCCCGCTACCCGGGCGGCGTGCGCTCGCCCGAGGACCTGTGGGAGCTCGTCGTATCGGGGACGGACGCCATCGGCGAGTTCCCCGAGAACCGCGGCTGGGACCTCGAGCACCTCTTCCACCCCGATCCCGACCACCCCGGCACGAGCTACACGCGCCACGGCGGCTTCGTCTACGACGCCGGCGAGTTCGACCCGGAGTTCTTCTCGATCTCCCCGCGCGAGGCGCTGGCGCTGGACCCGCAGCAGCGGCTGATCCTGGAGGGCGCGTGGGAGGCGTTCGAGCGCGCCGGGATCGACCCGTCGCGCCTCGGGGGCAGCCCGACCGGCGTCTTCGCGGGGGTCATGTACCACGACTACGGCATGGCCGGAGTCCCGCCGGAGCTCGAGGGGTTCCTCGGCCCCGGCGGCGGTGGGGGAGGCGCCCTCCTGTCCGGTCGCCTCGCCTACACGCTCGGGTTGGAGGGGCCGGCCGTCGCGGTCGACACCGCCTGCTCGTCGTCGCTCGTGGCCATCCACCTGGCCCGTCAGGCCCTGGAGCGGGGCGAGTGCGACCTCGCGCTCGCCGGCGGGGTCACGGTGCTCGCGACGCCGCTGGCCTTCGTCCAGTTCTCCCGCCAGCGCGCGCTCTCGCCGGACGGCCGCTGCCGGTCCTTCGGCGCGGAGGCGAACGGCGTCGGCTGGGCCGAGGGCTCGGGGCTCGTGGTGCTCGAGCGGTTGTCGGACGCGCTCGCGAACGGGCACGAGGTGCTGGCGCTCGTCCGCGGCAGCGCCGTCAACCAGGACGGCGCGTCGAACGGGCTCACGGCGCCGAACGGGCCGTCGCAGGAGCGCGTCATCCGCCAGGCGCTGGCGAGCGCGAACCTCTCGCCGTCCGACGTCGACGTGGTCGAGGCGCACGGCACGGGCACGAGCCTGGGCGACCCGATCGAGGCGCAGGCGCTGATCGCGACCTACGGCCAGGAGCGCTCGGCCGGGCCGCTCCATCTCGGGTCGATCAAGTCGAACATCGGTCACACCCAGGCCGCGGCCGGCGTGGCGGGGGTGATCAAGATGGTCGAGGCGCTGCGGCACGGGGTCCTGCCGCGGTCGCTCCACTGCGAGGAGCCCTCGCCGCACGTGGAGTGGTCGGCCGGCGAGGTCGAGCCGCTCGCGCGGCCCGTGGACTGGTCGCCGGGCGAGCGCGTCCGGCGCGCCGGCGTCTCGTCCTTCGGCGTCTCCGGCACCAACGCGCACGTGATCCTGGAGGA
>JALZEZ010000282.1 GCA_030861775.1 Actinomycetota bacterium | reverse complement strand
GCGCTCCGCCGCCCGGCGGCGCTCGCGCGCCCGCCGCTCGATCAGCCCCGGCGAGTGGTCGCGCAGCCACATGTAGAGCCGGTCGGTGGTCGTGTCGGTGTGGATCTCGTAGCGCTCCGACTCCCCCTTCAGCCCCGCGTACTCCGGGTCGTTCTGCTCGTGCTGCACGAAGAAGACGCCGAACTGGCGCTCGAGCAGCGAGCGCATGTACGGCGCGATCCCGGGGTCGTTGGTCTCGCGCTGGCCGTAGTTGCCGTACGGCACCGCGAACGCGTGCGGCTCGAAGCCCTGCTCGACCATCCGGTCGCGGACCGCGAACACGTCCTCGCTCACGCGCCGCTCGTAGTCGGCGAACGTCTCCACTCCCTTGCTGCGCGTGTAGCGCCGCACCGCGTAGAACGGCGCCGTGGTGCCGACGCTGTCGTACGCCACCTTCGTGTGCCCCGCGTGCGCGTGCGGCTGGATGTCCCAGCGGCCCGAGTCGTCCATCGCGTGCAGCTCGCGCCAGGTCAGGTAGAACGGGTTCTCGCGCTCGATGTGGCGCGTGATGACGAACATCGTCGCCTCGAACCCGTGGCGGGCCAGGACCGCGTCCGCCCCCCGGTACGAGTCGAGCCGCCCGTCGTCGAAGGTGATCAGGATCGGCCGCTCGGGCAAATCCACCGGCTCCCCGGCGTGGAAGCGGGCGAAGTCCTCGGTCGAGATCGTCTCGAAGCCCATCCGGTCCAGCGCGGCCATCTGCTCGGCGAAGCCGAACCGGCTGATCGAGTAGCCGTCGCGCTCCTCGCGGATGCCGTGGTAGGCGAGCACCGGCACGGCGCGCTCGTACGGCTCGACCGGCTGGAAGCGCTCGACCTGCGCGGGCGTGAGCGCCACCCGCGGCGCCGGCAGCGGGCCGCTCTTGTGGCGGCGGTCGTACAGCTCGCGCGACTCCACCATCTGCGGCACGACCAGCAGGAACGGCACGAGCGACAGCGGCAGGAGCAGCAGCGCGAGCGGCCGCTCGAGGAGGGCCTGGAGGCGGGTCACGTCGTGCCCTCCATCCCCGCGGTGGCGGGCCGTGTCCCCCAACTGGCGGTGCGGGCGGTGACCATCGCCCAGTACGTCTGCCACAGCAGGAAGGCCAGGTAGAAGAAGCAGAAGACGACGCCGAAGATCCACAGCGTGTCGTAGCGCGAGTGGCGGGCGGCGTAGTAGAGCCCGTACGCGATCGCCATCGCGTACACGCCGAGCAGGTACACGACCGGCGCCCCCTCGCCCTCCATCAGCGGCATCCACACCACCGCGCGGATGGCGATCACCGGCGCGACCAGCGGCAGCAGGATGCCGACGTAGGTCGCCGCCGAGGCCAGCGGGTTCTTCTTCCACATGAACGAGGAGACGATCAGCGACTCGCGCGTCCACGACCGCTTCCAGCGGAGCTGCTGGCGCATGAACTGCTGGAAGCTCGTCGGCACGAGCGTGTGCGAGACCGCCTTCGACTCGTAGCGCACCTTCCAGCCGCGCAGCACGCAGTTGGTGAGCGAGCGGTCGTCGCCGAAGGTGGAGGGGGCGCCGAGGAAGGTCTGCCGCGACCACCACTCGAGCCGGGGCAGGATCGCCTCGCGCCGGTAGGCCGAGAAGCACCCGGAGCAGCAGGTGACCGTGCCGAACACCGACTCGGCCGCCTTCACGACCTTGAACGCCACGTAGTAGCGGACCGCCTGCATGCGGGCGATCCACGAGTCGCGCGGGTTGGCCACGTCGGCGTGCCCGCAGATCGCGCCGACCTTCGGGTCGGCGAAGCCCTGCACGAGCTTGCGCAGGGCGTCGGGCTCGAGCGTGCTGTCGGAGTCGACGAAGGCCACGATCTCCGCGCTGGTCGCCCCGATCCCGGCGGCCATCGCCGCCCGCTTGCCGCGGTTCTCGGGGAAGTCGATCACCCGCACGCGGTCGGTCGCGCCGGCCACCGCGCGCATCTCGGCCAGCGTCCCGTCGGTCGAGCCGTCGTTCACCGCGACGATCTCGAGCTTCTCCTCCGGGTAGTCCACCGCCAGCAGCGAGAGCAGCGAGCGCCGTATGGCGGCCTCCTCGTTGAACGACGGCATCACGATCGCCACCGCCGGCTCGACCTTCGCGTCGGGCGCGCCGCGGTAGAGCAGGCTCAGCCCGAAGCGGCTCACGATGAAGGCGCAGACGATCAGGCCGTAGATCGTCAGGACGGGGTCGATGAAGATCGCCTCGACGAACGCCGCCTTGAAGGCCACTACGCCCGCGAGCAGTACGGCCAGGTAGGCCGCGCAGGCCACGCGCAGGACGGCGTCGAGCGCCGAGACGCGCTGCGGGTCGCGGCGCGAGCCGCGCGAGACCCAGTTCGCCGCGTCCGGGCCAGCCGCCGCGCGCGGCTCGGGCTCGATGCGGCCGGGGAGCTGGGGCGGCGGCGCCCCGTCGAGGTCCTGGAACCCGCCGCGCTCCGCGTACTCGCGCACGAGCCGGTCGATGGCCACGGCGCGGCGGCGCGCGATCTCGGCGGGATCCGTCGAGAGCGTGCGGGCGATCTCCTCGTCTGACACTCCCTGGCGAAGGGAGAGATCCAGCAGCACGCGGCTGCCGGCATCGATCGGCGACTGCATTCGGGGTCTCCTGCCTGGGTCGGGGCACGGCTGCGCTGGGTCGGCGCGTTCCCGCGTTATCGGCCCCCGGACTTGAACCTTGTGAGCGAAATTGCGCCCACGTCGGAGCGCCCGGCCCCGATCCTCCTTCCTGCAAAGTCTCTACCAACCTCAGCCTGAACCTGGGCTGGAGCGTTAGGTACGTGCTACAAGTGCCGGGCGTGAAACGCAGGTTCACCGCCTACATCGCCACGGCGCTCTGCCTCTACTTCGTCCTTCCGCTCCCCGCGCAGACCAAGCCGCTGCCGGAGAAGATCGGCGACGCGCGCGAGCGCGTGGAGCGCAAGCGCAAGAAGGAGGGCGTGCTCTCCACCGACATCTCGCGCTACGCGCTGCGCATCCGCAGCCTCCAGGGCGAGATCCGCTCGGTCTCGCGACGGCAGTCCAAGCTCGAGGTCGAGGTGAGCGAGAAGCGGGCGGAGCTGAACGGCATCCGCACCCGGCTCGAGCGCGCCCGCCACCGGCTCGAGCTGCTGCGCGAGCGGCTGATCGAGTCGCAGCGGACCCTGGCCGACCGCCTCGTCGCGATCTACAAGGACGGCGAGCCGGACATCCTCTCGGTGGTCCTCGCCTCCACCAGCTTCGGCGACTTCCTCGACCGCACCGAGTTCCTCGACCGGATCGCCGACCAGGACCACAAGGTCATCACGCGCGTGCGGCGGGTGAAGCGCGAGGTGACCGGACTGACCAACCAGCTCACCGACCTCGAGGTCCAGGCCGAGGCGGCGCGCAACGCGATCCTCTCCAAGCGCAACCAGGTGCTGGCGATCAAGAACGGGATCGTCGGACGGCGCGACGAGCTGGCCCAGGTCCGCGACGGGCGGGCCGCGATCCTGCGCCGCGTGCGGACCAGCCGCCACCACGCCGAGGAGGACCTGGCCGCGCTCGAGCGGCTCCAGGCCCGGGTCAGCGCGCAGGTGCGCGGGGCGGGCAGCGGCCCGACGCCGGCCGCGGGGCCGATCCGTCGTGGCTCCGGGCGCTTCATCTGGCCGGTGAACGGCCCGGTCACCTCGCCCTTCGGCCAGCGCTGGGGCCGCCTGCACGCGGGCATCGACATCAGCGCCGGGTCCGGCACCCCGATCCGCGCGGCCGCCTCCGGCCGGGTGATCCTGCTCGGCCCCACCGGCGGCTACGGGAACTACGTCTGCGTCGGGCACGGCGGCGGGATCTCCACCTGCTACGCCCACCTGTCGAGCTACTCGACCTCGGGCGGCGCCAGCGTGCGCCAGGGCCAGGTCATCGGCGCCGTCGGCTGCACCGGCCATTGCTTCGGCGACCACCTCCACTTCGAGGTGCGCGTCAACGGCAGCCCGGTCGACCCGCTCGGGTACCTGTAGCGGCGCCGTCCGGATAGCCTCGCCGAGGTGCAGCCCGAGCTGAGCATCGGCCCCCTCGAGCTGAAGACGTTCGGGATCTGCTTCGCGCTCGGCTTCGTGGCCGCGGGCCTGATCGCGGCGCGGCGGTTCCAGGAGCTGGAGCTGCCGGTGGACTGGGCCTACGAGCTGATCTTCGCCGGGCTGGCGGGCGGCTTCGTGGGCGCGCGCGTGGACTACGTGATCCAGAACTGGGACACGGCCTCCGAGGACCTGCTGGGGGCGGCGTTCTCGGGTGCCGGGCTGGTCTGGTTCGGCGGCCTGATCGGGGGCGCGATCGGCGTGCTCGCCTGGGCCCGGTGGCGCGGCTTCCTCGGCCTCGGCCTGCTCGACTTCACCGCCCCGCTGATCGCGATCGGCTACGCGATCGGGCGGGTCGGCTGTCAGCTCTCGGGCGATGGGGACTACGGCGAGGCCTCCGGCCTTCCGTGGGCGATGGCCTACCCGGACGGCACCGAGCCGACCGACACCGAGGTCCACCCGACGCCGATCTACGAGTCGCTCGCGATGGGCCTGATCGCGCTTGTCCTGTGGCGCCTCCGCGACCGGCTGCGGCCCGGGCTCGTCTTCGCCCTGTGGCTGGTCCTGTCGGGGCTGGAGCGGCTGCTCGTGGAGTTCGTGCGCCGCAACGAGCCGGTCGCCGCGGGGTTGACGCTGGCACAGCTCCTCAGCGTCGCGATGATCGCCGCGGGGGTCGCCTGGCTGGTGCGTGCGCGCCAACTCCCCCGATCGTCTACATCTTCGATTCAGGGCTAAAGGTTTTCGATGGCCTGCCGATATGAGCAGTGCCATGACTACGCCCCGGAATCGGACAAGCCTCGGACTCCCGGTCATCGGGCTGCTGGCGGTCATCCTCTTCCTCGGTCTGATCCTGGCCCCGCGCGCGTTCCAGTTCCGCGCCTGGCCCGAGCCCGCTCGCCAGATCGCGACCGAGGCCATGGTGCAGGCGCCGGCCGAGGACGCCGCCGAGATCCACGTGGCCGGCGTGAGCGAGGACCGCTCCCGCGCCGACGGGCGCACGGCGCGCGTGCGCCGGGGCGAGGTGCGCGAGGACGTGCTGGTCGCCCGCGAGGACCGCTCCCGCCGGGGCGCTGACCGCGACAGCCG
>JALZEZ010000572.1 GCA_030861775.1 Actinomycetota bacterium | reverse complement strand
GCTCGACGCCCTCCGAGGCGCCCTCCTCCACGAGCTCGACCGCCTCGCCGCGGCCGACGAAGGCTCCTCGAGCTTCCGCCGCGCCTAGCGCTCGCGCGCGACGGCCTCGCGGCTGAACCAGGTGGTCCCGCCGCGCGGCGCCCAGGCCAGCCGCCAGGTGCCCGGCCGCGCCGGGACGGTGCGCAGGAGGTGGCCGGTGGCGCTCAGCTCGATCGTCTGCACGGTCTGCCACGGCTGGTCGCCGCTCGCCCGGTTCTGGAGCTCGATCGTGCGGTTGGTCCCGTCGCCGGTCGGCCGCGCCTGGCCGTACACGAGCACGTTGCGGCCGCGCTCGACCACGTAGATCGGGATCCGGTACGCGTCCCAGGCCGGCTTGGGGTAGCAGGGCTCCGGCTGGTTGTAGAAGCAGATGCCGGTCTGGAAGACCTCGCGGCCGAACGACGGGTCGTCCTCCAGCGCGAACTGCGCCACCGAGCGCACCGAGGGGTCGCGGTAGGCCATGTAGTCGGCCTGGTTGATCCACTCGGCCTGGGTCTCGAGCGGCACGCTCATCCGCGTGCCGGGCGGGTTGCTCGACACGCCGAACTCCGTGAAGAAGATCTTCGACGACGTGCCGCGCGGCACGAGGCCCGAGCGCTCGCCCTGCCTGATCACGGCCCGGAGCCGCGCGGTGTAGGCGATCGTGACGTGGCCCGACGAGTAGCGGGTGGTGAGCGGCTCGCCGGCGCCGCGCGTGTACGGGTGATGGGCCACGCCGCCGACGGCGAAGCGCCGCCGCTTCGAGCAGCCGACCGCGCGCGCGGCCGACCCGCTCAGCCGCCGCCCGCGCGAGTCGACGCAGAACAGCGCCCGGTAGAAGCTCACCGTCGGGGTGCCGCGGTTGCCGCTGGCGATCGGGGCGCTCTCGCCGAGCAGCACCTGGTCGCGGCGGTGGCCGCCCGCGCGCAGCCCGGCGGTCCCGGCGTGCACGAGCGAGCGGTACATCGCCACGCCCTTCAGCACCGTGCGCCCGCGCACGCGCTGCGTCTGCGGCGAGAGCCAGGCGCCCAGGTTCGGCTCGTTCCAGAACGACCAGCGCCGCACCGCCGGGAGCCTCCCCTCGCCGGTCTCGTCCGGGTAGCGCCCGGAGTAGCGGCGCGCGAGCGCCTCCACGAACAGGCCGAACTTGGACGCGCTCGGGCGGCAGGTGCCGGGGTTGTACCTCTCCCGCTCGGACGCCGAGCAGCTCCCGGCCCAGCGCGGGGCGGGGCCGGTCGGCGTGACCAGCACCTGGAGCCCGCGCGCCTGGGCGCCGCGGACGAGGTCGTCGAGCGCGTTCCAGCGGTCGGCCGGGTAGTGGGCGGGGTTGTCGCCGCGGAATCCCTTGCGCATACGGGTGGCGTCGGGGTCGGCCACGAACCCGCGCCAGGTGACGAGCGTGTGGACGGTGTCCACGCCGAGGTCGCGCATCTGGTCGAGCGCGCGGGCCTGCGCCGCCGGCCCCTCGTTGAAGAGCACGTGGTCGTCCTGCATGATCGACTGCTGCGTGCGCGATGCCGACGCCGTCCCGCCGAGTGCGGGCAGCGCGATGGCCGCCACGGCCGCGGCGACGAGCGCGCGCGTCCGGGCCGGCCGAAGGTGTGCGAGGGAGAGCATGGTGCCTTCGGGAGCCTCTGGAGCGCGGGAACACTAGAAGGCCGCCGGTGTTGCGAAAGTGCGTGCCGCCACATGGAGCCGATCACCCCGATCAGATGGCGCGAGGGCGCGCTCGACCTGCTCGACCAGCGGCGTCTGCCGGCCGAGGAGGAGTGGCTGCGCTGCGAGCGCCCGGAGCAGGTGGCGGACGCGATCCGCACGCTCGCGGTGCGCGGCGCGCCGGCGATCGGCGTCGCGGCGTCGATGGGCATCGCGCTCGGGATGAAGCGCAGCACCGCCAAAGGCACCCGCCAGTTCGCAGTCGATTTCCAGAAAACCTGCGACATGATGGCAACGACGCGGCCGACCGCGGTGAATCTGTTCTGGGCCATCGATCGGATGAAAACCGTGTTCGCGGAAAGTGCGCAGTCGGGCGCCTCGCCCGATGAGATTAGCAATCGCCTGGAGCTCGAAGCCCGGGCCATTCATGACGAGGACGTTGCGGCGTGCCGCGCGATGGGACGATTTGGCGCAGCGGTCTTGCCCGATGGCGCACGGGTGCTGACGCACTGCAACGCCGGTGCGCTCGCAACCGCCGGCTACGGTTCAGCGCTGGGTGTCGTTCGTGCGGCGGTCGAGGAGGGGAAACGTATCGCCGTCATCGCCGACGAAACGCGCCCGTTC
>JALZEZ010000063.1 GCA_030861775.1 Actinomycetota bacterium | reverse complement strand
CCTACTGCCACGTGCCGTTCGGCTCGGACGTGGACATGACCGCGCGCATCGAGGCGCAGATCGAGCGCTTCGCCCCCGGCTTCCGGGACCTCGTGCTGGCTCGGGCGGCGAAGGGCCCGGCCGCCCTCGAGGAGTACAGCCCGAACTACATCGGCGGGGACATCGCCGGCGGGGCGTCGGACGGCTTCCAGCTGCTGTTCCGGCCCCGGGTCGGCCTGCGGCCCTACGCCACGCCCGACCCCCGCATCTGGCTGTGCTCGAGCTCGACCCCGCCCGGCGGGGCCGTGCACGGCGCCTGCGGCGCCAACGCGGCGCGCGCCGCGCTGGGGCTGCGCGGCCGGCTGCCGCTCTAGAAGCGCAGGACGGCGCCGATCGACCCGCGGGCCTCGAGCCGCTCGCCGTGATGGCGGACGCGCATGACCTGGGCCTTCTGCTGGATGGCCAGCTCGACGGCGTTCTCGGCGATGTTGTCGCGCGGCTCGAGCGGGGCGCCGTCGGCCGGGCACTCGGTCAGCTCGCGGTCGGTGCCCACCCAGCCGCACCGGCGGCAGTAGACGCCGGCGGCGTCGAAGCGGTCGCTGAGCAGCAGCGTCTCCACGCGGCGCTCGTTCAGCGACGCGATCGTCGGCTCGAGCCCGGCCGCGCCGCGGCCACCGCGCTCCACGCCCTCCTCGAGGCGGTCCAGCGCCTCGCGTTCGCGGCGCTCGTCGATCTCGTCGATGAGCGGCGCGGCCGCGTCGCGGATCGCGTCGGGCGAGGTGTTCTCCACGTCGACCTTGAAGCGGCCGGCCACCCGCTCGCGCAGGTAGGGGTGCAGCATCCCCTCGAACTCCTTGACGGTCTCGTCGGGCCCGCCGAGCAGGATGCACTCGAACGGCGAGCGCTTGAAGCGGCGGAAGGCCACGTCGGCCGCGCGCTTGAGGTGCCAGCGGGCCTCCTCGTCCACGCTGCGCTGGTAGCGGGCCTGCGACCAGCCGCCCTGGTCGTGGCGGCCGTGGACCTGGTCCTCGACGACCGGCAGCTCCTCGAGCTGCTCCGGCGAGCCGCGCAGCATCCGGGCGACCTGGCGGTTGACCAGCAGCACGCACCAGCTACCGCGCGAGCCGAGCTCGGCGAGCGGCTCGACGAACGGCGAGTCGTCCACCACGGCGCGGCTCTCGACCGGCCGCGGCAGCTTGATCGCCTCGAACAGGCCGGCCGGACCGCAGGCGAACAGCGCGATCGCGTGGGCGCCGTCGGCGGACATCCGGTCGAAGTAGTCGCGCGCCCGCTCGATGTCCTCGCGCAGGGCCTTCTGCTCGTCGTGGCCGAGCCCCTCCGACTCGCGGAGCTGGCGCTCGGCCTGGTCGATCAGCGAGCGGGCCTCGGTGGCGCGGGCGGGCGGGGTGGCGAACTCCGACGGGTCGAGGTTGAGGAACAGGCTGAGAACGCGGGCGCCGTCAGGCCGGAGCTCGGCCAGGCGCCGCAGCAGGTCGCTGTTGAGCTCGTTGGTCTGCATGGGGAGCCTTTACCCGCTCACTGGTGAGCGAAGCTCGACTGTATCGGCGCGCCGCTCAGACAGGCGGTGCGGTCGGCCGCCAGGTGTCGCTGCGGACCGGCGGCCGGTGGCGCTGGAGCACGCCCAGCAGCGCCGTGGCCGCGCGCGGGCAGAACTGGGAGCCCACGTTGCGGCGCACCTCGGAGTGGGCCTCCTTGGGGGAGAGCGGGGGCCGGTAGGGGCGCTCGGAGATCATCGCGTCGTAGGCGTCGCACACGAAGGTGATCCGGCTCGGCACCGGGATCTCGTCGCCGCTGAGGCCGTCGGGGTAGCCCATCCCGTCCCAGCGCTCGTGACCGGAGCGGATGGCGGGCGCCAGGTGGGCCAGGTCGGAGACGGAGCTGACGATGCGCGCTCCCACGACCGGATGGGTGCGGACGAGGTCGAACTCGGAGGCGGTCAGCGGGCCGCGCTTCTGGAGCACGTTGTCCGGGATCGCCACCTTGCCCACGTCATGCAGTAGCGCGACCTGCTGGATCTGCTCGATCTCGCGCGACGCCAGCCTGAGCTCCTCGGCCACGCGCACGCTCAGGTCCACGACGCTGCGCGAGTGCTCGCCGGTGTAGGCGTCGCGGGCCTCGATCGCCGCCAGCAGCGCCTGGAGCCCGCTGGCCTCGGCCTGCTCCCGGACGCGGTGGCGGTCGCGCTCGCTGCGCTCGATCTGGGCCCCGACCACGCGTCCCAGGACGCGCAGGAAGCCGAGGTCGCGCTCGTCCAGCTCGCGATCGGGCCCCACCGGGCGGCAGACCAGGCTGCCGTGCAGGCGCCCCTCGCCGGACTCGAGCGGGATGATCGCCGCGCCGTCGGGGAGGGGGTCGAAGGTCGCCACGTCGTCATCGGGGACGTGACCGAGGTCGCCGGCGCGCACCGCGCGGCTGACGCAGACGATTTCGAGCCCGAGCTGCTCGCGCGCGGCGGCTATCGCCGGTGCCAGTCCGCCGCTCGTAGGGGGTGCTTCCTGATGCCTCTGGTTCCTGCCGAACACCGCTCGCTCACAGACTTCGGGGCCCCCCGCCCTGGCGCCTCAGCGCGCCTTCGGGGTGTCAAACGCGGAAACGCGACGCAGGTTGAGGCGTTACTCGTCTTCCGCGTCGGCGGCCTCGGCGTCCTCGATCTCCGCGCGGCGCTCGTCGCCGTAGTTGCGGCCGGTGGCGGGGTCGGGATCGTCGACGTTGTGGGGGCCGGCGGCCTCCTCGGACGTGGCGCCCGGAGCGCCGCTCGGGTCCGACTTGCGCGACTCCCACTCGGAACGCGCCCCCTCGGTCCGCTCGTCCAGCCGCTTCGACTCGTGCTCGAGCCGCTCCGCCTCTTGCTCCAGCTCGTCGGCCCGCTCGTCGTACTCCATCCTGCCTCCCGTCCTCCGGTTCAGTCCTCTTGGGCCGCCTCGCGCTCGGCCTCCGCCCGCTCCTCGAGCTTCTCGCGCAGGTAGCCCGCCCGCTCGGCCCGCCGCTCGTGCTGCTCGGCGTCGTCGGGCGTGGCGCCCTCCGCGGCCGCCTCGCGCTCCACTCGCTCGCGCTGGAGCTGCTCCAGCCGGAGCTCCTGGGTGGTGGGGTCCTCCTCCACGCGGCCGAGGCTACCGGCGCGCGCTCAGAGCCGCTTGGCGATGGCCGAGGCGAGCGCGGCCACGAGCGGGTCGGCCGGTATCCCGGCCACCGTCCCGTCCACGGTCTCGACGATGGCCAGCCCGTCGTCGCTCACGAGGCTGGCGTCGAGCTCCACCGGTATCGGAGCGGTGGAGGCGGGCAGCAGCGCCGTGCCGAGCCTCCCGAGGAAGCCCGCCAGCGGGCCGAACTGCTGGCCGGCGTACTCGCCGAGCTCGGCGGCGGTGACGGTGGCGCTCACGGCCAGGTTGTACGGCCGCTCGTGGCCGGCGCGGGTGAGCGTGAAGCGCTTGATCCGCAGCGGGCCGGCGGTGAGCTGGTCGAGCCGGACGTGGGCGTCGGCGAAGCGGTCGAGGTCGTCGAAGACCTTGCCGCGCTCGCCCTCGAGCGGGATGTCGAGCCGCTCGCCGCTGACCCGGATCCGCTTGCCGTCGTTGAACAGGAGCCGCAGCGCGGGGAGCGCGTCGATGTCCACCTTCGCCTCGCCGCCGTGCTCGGTGAGCCGGTTCTCGGCCCGCCGCTCGAGGTAGGCGGGGACGAGGAGCTGGCTGGCGACGAGCGCCAGCAGCAGCGTCGCGACTGCGATCAGGGCGTAGAGCACGGGACGGCTCATGTAAGACGAAGTCTGCCGGAGCGCCCATCCCGGCCCGCTCGCCCCGGTCGCAACCCGGCGCGGCGCCTAGAATCCGGCGCACCCGGAGAGGTGGCCGAGTGGCTGAAGGCACTCGCCTGCTAAGCGAGTAAGGGGTGCAAGCTCCTTCGCGGGTTCGAATCCCGCCCTCTCCGCTGAAGCAGGCGAGCATTGGGCTCGTTCGAATCTGGTGACGGTGCTCCCGCCTTCACGCGAAAGCGGAACAGACGCCTCGGACCTCGGAGAGTCCCACTCGCTCTCGCAGGGAACCTCGCTGCAGTGCCCCGTTGATGCCCTACGGCCAGACGATGCCCACGACGTCCTCGATAAAGGAGGACACCCTGGCGACGCCCGGCTTGTACCTGGTCGGATGGCCGCAGCGGTTGCGGAGGTTCAGCGCGTCCTCCAGCGTGCCGCGCTCGCCCTTGTCCAGCAGGCCGAGCTCGCCACAGGCCAGCAGCAGGTTCCTGTCTTTGATCCACGCGAAGTCGTCGACCTTCGTCACCCTGCGGGCCTTGGGGTCGTGCTTCTGCAGTGCGGCGTTAAGGGCCGTGCCCTTGCCTAGCGCGTTCTCCTGCAACGTGCGCGCAGCCCCGGTCCATAGGAACACGACGGCGGCCCGGAGCGCGTCGACGCTGAGACACTTCAGGGCCTCCTCGATGTAACCGCGCACGGCTTCGTTCTGCTGTCTGGCCGCCAGCATCTCCAGAGCGGTGGTCTGGTGCTGTACGCCGGTGGTGTCCTGCACGGGCAGTGGGAGCTGACGCACGAACTCCTCGCCGCTGTCGGTGATGGCCCAGACGCCGCGGGGCCCGACGCGGTCAGCGTAGGGCACGGCTTCATTCAACGCGTCGGAGATGTTGATCGTTTTGGCCTGCGGCACACGCGCTCTCTTCAGGCCCTCGCGGATTTCCCCGACCGATAGCACGGACGTGTCCTCGAAGTGCTTGAAGTAGTAGAGGACGCCGAGCACCTGCTCCTTGCGTCCGGCGTTGCGGATGGGATTGAGAAACTCGAGCAGTGTCACGACGGCAGCGGGCTACGGCCCATCTTCACACCGTACGTCTCCTTCAACCACGCCTCACCGGCCGGCATGATCTTCCAGCCGTCAGCGAGTTTGCGAATCACCAGGGCTTTCGCCTCGCCGCGCTTTGCGCTCTTGAAGAACATGTCCAGGCGAGCGGGGACGTTCAGGTTGTACTGCCGAGCCACCCCGGTGATGTGTGCCAGCTTGAACGGTCCGCGCCCATGGCGGGCGTACAGGATCGCCACGGCGAGCATGGCGTTCTCGTGGTCGGCGTCGCTCAGGTGCTTCTCGAGTAACTCGTCCTCGCCATCGACAGGCTCAGCGACCACGGGGCCCTTGGGTGTCGCGGGCTTCTTGGTCGGTGTCTTCGTCGCCCGCTTCCCGTCGATGGCGCCCGTGGCGTGCCCCTTGCCGCCCTTGGGCGGGGACGTGGCGTCGTCCTCGCCGGTCACGTAGCCCTTGAGCATGTTGAACGCCTCGCCGCGGATCGCGGCGTCCAGCTTGGAGACCACGTTGTTGATCTCCTGGATGCGCTCGACCCTCTCCTTGAACTGCATCTCGTCCATAACTGACGAGAGTACGGGTTACGCCGGACGAGACACGCAACAGTGTTGCAACGAAAGATGCCGAACGGTGGCTCAATCACGTAGTGGTGATCATCGCCAAAGAAGGTCCTCCTGCACAGGCGTGGCCGGCTATATAGGGTTCCTTTGGTCAGCGTCGCGAGCGCTGCGCCTTCAGATCCCTTGCGCTTGAGTAACGGAGGGCGCCACCGGGCAACGGGGCGCTTCTCGGGCTGGCCGCGGGACTCTCGGAGACGCGACTCCTGACACGAGAAGCATCGACGGCGTCGGGCGCCTCGTTCGCGATCAAGGGTACGAGCAGACAGACGCCGTTCGTGCCGCGACTCCCAGTTGGTGACGGCCCTCGTCCGAACCATGACGCGGCCGCTCGTGCTTTGCGCAAGGAGCAGCGCGTGAGTCAGTCGGGCCGCGATCTACCCATTTCGAGCTGCGCCAGGTCGGTAGCTGCCGATGACGCCGACGGCGCCGGCGCCATCGGGATCGGCTCCCGTAGCCGCTGCCCTGGCGGTGAAGCGATCGCCGCTCGAGCACCACCGGCCGTAGGCTGCTCGACATGGAGCGGATCTTCATCAGCTCGTTGGCCCGTGGGGAGATGGGAGCGATTCGTCACGCCGCGCGCCGTGCCGTCGAGGCTCTCGACATGCACCCCGTGATGTTCGAGACCGGCGCGGCCAGCGACGAGGGATCACGCCGAACGCTCTTAGATCGTCTCGCCTCCTGCGACGCAGTCGTCTTGCTGCTGGGCGCCGAGTACGGTGAGGTGAGCGTCCGAGGGGTGAGTCCGACCGAGGAGGAGTTCAACGAAGCGCGCGAGCGGGGGATCTCGGTCTTGGCGCTCGTGCAGGACACGACGCGTGAGGCGGCGCAGGAAGAATTCCTTTGGCGCGTCCGAGGTAACTGGGAGAGGGGCCGCCTGACCACAGACTTTGCGGACGCGAGCGACGTTGGCTTCGCGGTGACCAAGGCATTAAACGCCTGGCGTCGCCAGCGCGAGGCCGGGGAATGGGTTCCCGCCGCGCAAGCTCGAGCGCTTGAGCTGGCACGTGGCAACGAGAGGGCAAGCGCCATCTACGGCGGCTCGAAGCTGCGGGTGGCGGTGGCCCCAGCACTCAACCGGCCGCTTCTTGACGCGATCAAGCTGCGCGATGCAACCCTTCTCGACGACCTCAGTGGCGCCGCGCGCAGCAGCCGACTCGCGCCGCAGAGCGCCGCAATCGAAGCCGATGTTGGCCGAGATGTCATCAGTCTCTCGCTAAGCGGTGGCGGGGGCTTCGAGCATCCTGTGCTCCGTGTGGGTTTCGACGGCAGCGTTGTTGGTGAAGGACGGGTGGGCAGTGATCAGCTTGCATTCGGAGGTTCGGTTGTCATGGCTAACAGCGCCCGCGAGGTCATGGCCCGAACCATGGCGTTTGCGGAGGCCGTCTGGCAGCGCATTGACTCGCGCGACGAGGTCCGCGACATCTTTGTCGCGTGTGCAGTACCGGAGGCCGAACACAAGGTCTACGCAGTCGAGCCAGTCGGCAACTCCATGAGAGTTCCGATGAGCATGCCGAACTTGCTCGTGGCGCCCGAGTCGCCGTTGCGAAGTCGTCGCGCCGACCTCCCAGGCGTCATTGATCGCCTGGAGGCCGAACTGCACCGCGCATTCGAAATCGAGGGCGCCGTGCACCCACATCCGGACGATCGCCGCAGGGCCTCGTTCTGAGATCAGTTTCTCTCACTTGCCAAATACATTTCGCGTTCCCGCCGCGATCGCAAGGATTCGCCGGACGCAGAAGCGGCGACTCGACAAGTTCCGGATCCTGTATGGCCGCGCCGCCGGGCCCGATTCCGGTACGCGACTGGCTGGTGCTTCTTGCGCGGTAGGTTCAAATACCGTCCCTCCACCCGCTGAAGCAGCCAAGTATTCGACTCGTGTTGAAAGCGCGCGTGGGTGTCATCGTGCGGCTGAGCGCGACTCTCGCACCGAGGGAGGAGCGGGATAATGCGGCCCGATGCCGCGCGAGAACGTAGAGCTGGCAAGAGCCGTGTACCCGCGACCGGGAAGCGACATCTGCCGCCTCTTTCGCGACGAGGGCGGGTTCGCCCGCATGCGCGCCTCCGGGAGCCGGTTCTTCACGGACGACTTCGAGAGCGTCTTCGTGTTTCCCGGCGAAACCCGGACCTATGCGGGCCTGGCCGGCCTCCGAAAAGCCTGGCTCGACTGGCTCGAGCCGTGGACGACATACCGAATCGGCATCGAGGAGCTAGTAGACGTCGGCGACCGTGTCGTGGTCTTAGATCGAGACCACGCGCGCCGCGGAGACGTGGATCAGGAAGTCGAGCTCGTCGGCGCGACGATCCTGACCTTCCGAGATGGGAAGGTGGCTCGGTGGGAGTTCTACGGCGACCGGGCCGAAGCTCTTGAAGCCGCCGGGCTGGCAGGAGATGTTCACGCTCTTCCTCCTGAGCACGCCGTCTCGCGAGCCGAGACGAGGGACGGACTGAGCAACGATCGCCCCTAGCGCTCGCGATCCCCGACGCGAAGCGCCGACCCGTCCATCATCCCCGCTGAAGCGGGCGTAGGCAACAGTCGAGCAGGAACAGCTGGGCACGGCCGGGCGCGGGTACGACTCCCATATGCGCGCGGCGGCGTTGGCGGCGTACGTGGCTGTCGTCGGATCGGTGTTCACACCGCTGTACGACCCGCTCACTGCGGGTCGCGATCGGACGTGGTGGATCGTCGGCGCCCTGGCCGCGGCGCACTGCGGCGTCGGGGCGGCGCTCCGCCGGCCGCGGGCGCTGCTGATCCCGCTCCCGGTCGCCGCCGTCGCGATCGTGACGAGCGACGCGGGGCTGGCGATGTTCGCGGCGGTCGCCGGCCCATTGATTGGCGTTGTCCTGATCGCAGCGGGGTGGGGCCTGGCAGAGGCCCTGCGGCGGACGCACCGGGGACCGGCGGCGGTGGCCGCGCTTGCCTTTAGTCCAGCGCTCGCGGTATGGGGATGGGCCGCGGCGGAGACCATCGGCCGGCTCGACTCGCCGCACGCCCCACGCTCACTCGAGATGCAGCTGCCGAACGACGACCTCGGGCTGGGCGTCCTGTGCGACCCGGAGGCCGAGCCGGACGACGCGCGCCAGGCGCGCGGGCACCTGGAGACGTTGATCCGGGAGCTACGAGACAACCCGGACCTGCTCGTCACCTACACGTACACCTATTCCGACGAACCGAGCGATACGAGGGAGATCACGGTTCGCGAGCTCGCCGAGGAGCAGCTCGACGATCTCGAGGAAGGGTTCCAACCGCACTGTCCCCAAGTGGAGCGGCGCCTCCGTGACGCGCTCGGGCGGAGCTAGTCGAGAGCGCGGGAGCGTTGGGAACGCACCTCGACGGTCTTCTGACGCGCGCGCGGGCCGATCGCTATACCGTCACTCCGGTGGGCGGGAGAGCGCTCATCGTCGGCCTGCTCTTCATCCTCGCCGGGGCGAGCAGCGCCCAGGCTGCCCGGATCGTCACGTGGGAGACCGAGAGTCGTTTCGTCGATCCGGCGGAGGTGCGATTCAACCCTCCGCCGGACGGTGCGCCGCCGCGTCCGCCGGGCCTGCGGGTGAACGTCTACCTGCCGGACGGCTACGACGGTAAGCGCCGCTTCCCGGTCCTGTACCTCCTCCACAACCTCTACACCACGTTCGAGGGCTGGGCGAGCCCGCGGCAAGGCGACGTCATGAACGTGGCCGAGGGCTTCCCCGCCATCATCGTCATGCCGGAGGGCGCCCGCGGCTGGTACGCCAACTGGTGGAACGGCGGCGCCCGCGGCGGCCCTGGCTGGGAGCGCTATCACCTCGAGGAGCTCATCCGGCTGGCCGAGCGCCGGCTTCGGATCAGGCCCGGCCGGCGCTGGCACGCGATCGCCGGACCCTCGATGGGCGGTCAGGGCGCGGCCTTCTACGCCAGCCAGCGGCCTGGCTACTTCGGTGCCGCCGGACTCTTCTCCGCGCCGCTCTCGATCCAGCGACCGGAGTGGCCGGGCCTCGGCATGGAGAGCCAGGGCGAGGACCCCCGAGCCGTGTTCGGCGATCCCTCCGAGCAGAGCTTCTACTGGGCTGGCCACAACCCCATCGAGCTGGTCGACAACCTCACCCACACGCGGCTGTACGTGACCGTCGGCGACGGCAGGCCGGCTCCCGATGAGATCGGCAACTCCGACGAGGCGTTCGGGGAGGCCTACCTCCGCACGCACGCGGAGGAGTTCATACCGACCGCGCGCGACGCCGGAGTCGACGTCACCTACGAGCCGCGTCAGGGCATCCACGACTGGCCGTACTACCGCCAGCACCTGGCCGCGGCGATCAGATGGGGCTTCTTCGAGCCGGTCCGCGAACGCCCGACGACGTGGACGTACGAGACCGTGGCCGAGCGCAGCCAGGCCTGGGGCATTCGCTTCGACTTCCGCAGCGGTCCGCCGGCGGAGCTGGCGACCTTCAAGCGCGAGGGCTCGCGGATCAGCGGCACCGGCGCGGGACGCGTTCGCGTGAAGGCCCGCGGCGCCCGGAGCTTCACGGCGCAACTGCCGTTCGACCGCAGGCTTCCGCGCCGCCGCTGAGCGGATCAGACGTCCACGATCACCTCGAAGCCGCCCCAGAACATGCGGGAGGTGTCGAACGGGCTGGACTCCGGGCTCATCATGTCCGCGAGCCGCGGGTCGGCCATCACCTTCTCGTTCACGCGATCGCGCTGCGCGCGCGACCTGTAGACGATCCACGCGAAGATCACGGTCTCGTTCCGCTTCAGCTGCACGCTCTGCGGGAACGACGTGACCTTCCCCTTCTTCACGTCCTCGGCGACGCACTCGCGGTACTCGAGCGCACCGTGCTCGCGCCAGACCTTGCCGGCCTTGCGCGCCATGCGGCGGTACTCGTCGAGCTTGTTCTTCGGGACCGGCAGGACGAAGCCGTCGACGTAACGGGCCATCTCGCTCCTCCTTTGACGATGTACTACTACGGACCGGGCGCGGCGCGATAACTCATCGGACGCCCTGGGTCTCGACCGGCGGGCAGGCTACGGGCTCACCCAGGAGAACCAGAACTCCGGATGGGCCTGCGCCTCGGCGATCGTGGAGAGCGCGAAGCCGGCGTCGTGGAAGACGGCGAGGTCCACCACCTGGCCCGCCGCCAGGCGGTACTCCGTGTTCACCGTCAGGCGCGTCACCGGGGCCGGCGGCACGAGGGTGCACGCTAGCGCCGGCCCGCCGTTCAACCTGATTCTCACCTCGCGCATCGTCCCGGCGGTCCCGTCGAACCGGACGCTGCCGCCGATCCGGTAGAGGCCCGGCACCTTGCAGATCAACTGGTTGTTGCCGAGGACGTGCTGCTCGTCCTGGGTGCCGAGGTCGTAGCGCTCGGCGTTGAAGTTGAGCGTGGTGAGTGTGTTGCTCGGGATCGAGATGCTCGTCGTGTTGTACACCCGCGCCTGGGGGACGACGTGCACCTCGTTGCGGACGAAGTCCGCCCGCGAGCGCGCGTCCGAGATGCGCGGTCCGTTGCTCCACAGGTTCGAGACCTGGAGGTCGGTCGGGCCGGCCGTGCTCTCCACGCGGATCGCCGCCGTCTGCGCCCCGATGAGGTTGACGTTCGAGAGCTGAAGCGCCCCACGCCCGAGCTTGATCGCGTAGGGGACGGTGCCGCCGGCGCAGTTGACGCTGAGGTTCGCGATCTGGTTGGCGTACCCGAGCCCGAACGGATGCGTCATCTGGATCGGCACGGCCGTCCCGGTCGCGTTCACGAACACCTGCGAGAACTTGATGGCCTGGCAGTAGGCCAGGTCGATGTACGGCGTGTTCCCCGGGTTTGCCTCGAACTTGACGCCGGTGAACTCGAGGCCGGTCGACGGCGACTGATCCGCCTGCGACCCGTCGATCTTCAGGTCGGTCCCGCCGTTGCCCTCGAACTGAAGCGAGGTGAAGAGGCTGGTGTCGTTCCCGCCCTGGCCCCCGCCGCCCGTTATGGAATCGAGCAGCATCGCCGGCGTGCCGGTCCCGTTCCCGCAGGCGTGGACGTAGACCGTGTCCGCGCAGGAGTTGAAGACCTGCTTCATCAGGATCCCGTGGCCGTTGCAGCTCGCCACGCGCACGCGGTGCAGGTAGACGTGCTGGGCGCGCTGGAGGTCGAGCCCGTTCGCGGCGATGCCGGGCTTGCCCTCGATGTCCATGTCGACGACCTCGACCCATGCCCGGACCGAGAAGCTGCTGCCGTGTGCCGTGATGATCGGGCTGGTGCTGTCCGAGTTGCGCTTCAGCCGCGTCGGTGCGTTCAGCCCGTTGCCGGGCGCCATTCCCGCGCCGAACAGGCGGATCGGCTTGCTGCCCGGGACGACGAGCCCGCCGTTGATGATGTAGTTGCCGGTCGGGAAGAAGACCGCGCCGCCGCCCGCCGCGGCCGCGGCGTCGATGGCGTCCTGACACGCGGTGGTGTCGTCGGTCGAGCCGTTGCCCAGCGCGCCGTAGTCCTTCACGTTGAAGGGCATGCGCTCGCGAAGCACGTAGCGGTCGTCGACCGGTAGCTGGGCGCGGGCCGGGTCGGCGGCCAGCAG
>JALZEZ010000571.1 GCA_030861775.1 Actinomycetota bacterium | reverse complement strand
CCTCCGCCAGCTTCAGATCGGCCTCCCCGTACGTGTGACCCGACTCGGCCGAGATCAGGATGATCACTCCCAGCGTCTTTCGCCGCGCGATCATCGGTACGATCATCGCGGACGTGAAGCCGAGTTCGCGCAAGAGCGCGAGCTGCTCCTCGTCGCGGGCGCGATGGCATTGGCCGTCGCGGTCCGGCTCCTCTACGTCCTGCTCACCCAGGACCACACCCTCGGCGGCGACGAGCCCGAGTACCACAGGGAGGGCGTGCTCGCCGCCGACGAGGGCAAGTGGCTGTGGACCGAGACGTTCGGCGTGGAGCACGAGTCGATGCAGAAGGCGCCCGCCTACCCGCTCTGGGTCGGCGCCTGGTACTCGCTGCTCGGCACCGACCCCGATCGCGTCTTCGTGGTCCAGGCGCTGCTCGGGTTCGTCCCGGTCGGGCTCACCTGGCTGCTCGGGCGGCGGCTGTTCTCGCCGCGCGTGGGCGTGGCGGCCGCCTTCGTGGTCGCGGTCGCGCCCACGGCCTGGCAGTACGACGTCCGGCTCTACTCGGAGGTGCTCGCCACCCCGCTGTTCCTCGTGATGCTGCTCGTGGTGCTCGAGCGCGAGCCCTCGCGGGGGCGTACGATCGCGGTCGGCGCGCTGCTCGGCGCGAGCCTCTACATCCGCCCCTCGGCGGTGCTGGTCGTGGCCACGATCGCGGTCGCGTGGGTGCTCGCGGCCGGTCTGCGGCGCGGGCTCCTCCACACAGCGGCCGCCGTCGCCATCGCCGCGCTGCTGGTGGTGCCCTGGACGCTGCGCAACCACAGCGTCGACCCCGACCATCTCGTCCCGATCTCGATCCAGGACGCCGCCCTCTACGGGACCTTCAACGAGGAGGCGGCGAGCGACGACGAGCGGCCCTACGCCTGGCGGCCGGTGCCGAAGCAGTACGCCGACCTGCTCACCGGCCCGCCGCTGACCGACGGCGAGTTCCGGGCCGAGCTGCGCAAGCGCGCCTTCGACTACATCGAGGACCACCCGGAGGCGATCCCGAAGGCCTTCTTCTGGAACGGCATCACGCGCAACTGGGACCTGCGCCGGCCGAAGCGCGCGATCGACCCCGGCGGGGTCGACGGCCGCGACCGCACCATCGCCGCGCTCGGCTACTGGTCGTACTGGCTGATCCTGCCGCTCGCGCTGGCCGGGCTGTGGCTCGCGCGGCGAAGGCGGACGCTGATCCTCCCGCTGCTGGCCACGGCGCTCGCCCTGTCGGTCGTCTACACGTCCGACGGCGGCACCCGCTACCGCGCGCCGCTGGAGCCCGTGCTCGCCATCCTCGCCTGCACCGCCGCCTTCGCCGCCCGCGACGCGCTGGTCGCGCGCCGCGCTCAGCCGTAGCGGCGGATCAGCTCGACCAGCTTCTGGGTCTCACGGCCCAGGTCGCAGTGTTCGAGCACGAACTCGCGCCCGGCCCGGCCCATCTCCGCCCGCCGCTCCGCCGGCAGCTCGAGCAGCTCGGCGATCGCGCCCGCCAGGGAGGTGGAGTCGTGCGGCGCGGCCAGGCGGCCCCAGCCCGGCCGCACCACCTCGGGCAGGCCGACCTCGTCGGTGGCCACCACCGGCACCTCCATCGCCAGCGCTTCCTTCACGACCACCGGCATCGTGTCCCGGTCGCCGCTCGCCGCCACCACGCACGGCATGGCCAGCAGCGCGGCCTCCTCGAGCAGGTCGCGGATCTCCTCCGGGGGGCGGGCGCCGAGCAGCTCCACCGGCGCGCCGGTGCGCGCGATCAGCCCCTCCAGCTCGCCGCGCAGCGGCCCCTCGCCGACCACCAGCACGCGCTCGAGGGCGTCGTTCCCGCGCAGCGCCGCCGCCGCGTCGACCAGGTAGCCCAGCCCCTTCTTCTCCACCAGCCGCGCCACCGCCAGCACGACCCCGCCGCCGGGGTACGGCGCGCGCCGCCGGAAGCGCTCCCCGTCCACCCCGAGCACGATCCGGTGGATGCGCCCGGCCGCCGCGCCGCCCACCACCCCGCGCAGGTGCTCCACGCTGTAGTCGCAGTCGCTCACCGCGAACGCCGCGCGCTCGTGCTTCTCGGCCAGGTTCGCCGGGCGCTCGAAGATGTCGTAGCCGTGGGTGGCGAAGCTGTAGGGGAGGCCGAGCAGGCGGCCGAGGCGCATGGCGTCGAGCGCGGCGCCGGCGCCGAAGTGGGCGTGCAGGTGGGTCGAGCCGGTGGAGCGCAGGAGCCGCTTCAGGCGCAGCGCAAACCGGGGATCTCCGGGCCACCGTGGCGAGGGGACGACGTGAAAGGCCGCGTGGGCGTCCGAGACG
>JALZEZ010000281.1 GCA_030861775.1 Actinomycetota bacterium | reverse complement strand
CGAGGAGATCCTGAAGCTCGGCCAGGAGCCAGTCTCGCTCGAGTCGCCCGTCGGCGGAGAGGAAGGCGACGCAGCGCTCGGTGATTTCATCGAGGACACGCTGTGGCAGCGCCCGCACGAGACGGTCGCTGATCAGCTACGCGACCACGACTTGGCGAAGGCGCTCGAAGGCCTGCCCTGGCGCGAGCGCCGCGTGCTCGAGCTCCGCTATGGGCTGGCCGGCGACGGGCCGATGACGCTGGAGGACATCGGCTCCGAGGTGGGCGTGACGCGCGAGCGCGTGCGCCAGATCGAGTCGAAGACGCTGGCGAAGCTGAAGTACTCCGAGGGCGGCGAGAAGCTCAAGGGCACCGTCGACTCGCCGGACGGCTAGCGATTGCTGAATTGACGCCGCCATAGCGGCACAAATTCAGCAATCGTTCCGACGCTACGCTTGCCCGGCGGTCCGGGGTAGCTCAATGGCAGAGCGAGCGGCTGTTAACCGCTAGGTTGTGGGTTCGAGTCCCACCCCCGGAGCTTTTCCTCCAGGACGTCCGCAGCCACCTTCGCACCGTCATTGCGGCGGGACCAATCGGCGAGGTGCTGCGCTCGCTCGTGGTACGCGGGCTCGCTGAGCACCTTCCTCACCGCCAGCCGGATACCGCGCGCGGTCACCAGCCGCCGGGGCAGCGACACGCCCACGCCCGCCCACGCCACGCGGGCCGAGTTCTCCGCCATGTCGCCGGCGGCGGGACACGCGACCACCGGCACCCCGCTGGCCAGCGACCGCATCACCGTGCCGTGCCCCGCGTGGCACACGACGGCGGCGCACAGCGGCATCGTGCGCGTGTACGACACCCACTCCACCAGGCGGGCGTTCGGCGGTACCCGCAACGGCCGCGGCGGCGGCCGCCGGTTGTAGGTGGCGAGCACGCGGACGGGGGCGTCCGCGAGCCCCTCGAGCGCGGCCTCGAGCATCCGCTGCTCGGGGTCCTGCGAGGTGCTGGGCGCCACCAGCACGAGCGGAGCGTCGCCGGCCGGCGGCTCCACCTCGCCGAACGGCTGCTCCCAGAGGAGCGGGCCGCAGACCTCCACCCACGGCTCGGCCCGCGGGCGCGGGTACTCGAGGTGGGGGAAGGTGGCCACGAGGGCCAGCCGGCGCGAGATCCCGTTGTGCAGGTACCGGAGCGGCCGCAGCCCCACCCGCTCGCGCGCCCCGTTGAGCTGCTCGGCCCCGATGCGCTGTCCCTCCTGGACGAAGGGGTGGAGCGCGGACCACAGCGCGCGCCCGACCGGCGTGCGCGGCAGCCGCGCGCCGATCGAGTACGGCGGGAAGCCGGGCGCCGCGGTGGGGAGGACGTGGGGGATGAGCGTGGCCCACGGCCGCCCGTCCATCTCGGCGGCGAGCGATGCGGCGGTCGTGAGGATGTCCACCACGACCACGTCCGGCTCGAACTCGCTCAGGCCCGGAAGCGTCTCCTGCGCCGCCCGCACCGCCGCCTGGAACGGCTTGAGCTTGCGGCCCTCCGGCGGGAAGACCTCGTACTCAGGCGCCGGTGCGAAGGACATCCCCTCGCGCTCCACGTGCGGGCGCCACTTCTCCCAGGTCTCGAGCCGCACGGCGTGCCCGCGCCGCACCAGCTCGGCGCCGAGCGCGATCGCCGGAAAGGCGTGGCCGGGGTCGCCGAACGCGGCGAGGGCGATGCGGCGGGGGACGGTCAGACCAGCTCGGCGAGGTCCGTCAGCATCTGCGACCGCCGCTCGGGCTCGGTCAGCGGGGTGACGATGATCGTGCCCACGCCCGCGTCGCGGTAGGCGGCCAGCCGGTCGCGCACCTTGCCCTTCGGCCCGACCAGCGCCACCGTGTCGATCAGCTCCGGCGGCAGCGCGGCCATCGCCTCCTCGCGCTTGCCGTCGAGGTACAGGTCCTGCACCTTGCGCGCCGCGTCCTCGAACCCGTAGCGCTGCACGGCCTGGTTGTAGAAGTTCTTCTCCTTCGAGCCCATGCCGCCCACGTACAGGGCGAGGATCGGGCGCACCATGTCACGCGCGCGATCGACGTCGTCGTCGATGCACAGGTTCACGCTGGGGGCGATGTCGAACGACCCGTCGATCGTGCGCCCCACCCGGTCGGCGCCCTCCTGGAGCAGCGCGCGGCTGTCGCTGACCCGCTCGGGGGAGAAGAGGAACGGCATCCAGCCGTCGGCGATCTCGCCGGCGAGCTTCGTGTTGTTCGGCCCGATCGCCGCCAGGTAGATCGGCATGCGCTCCTGCACGGGGGCGATCATCAGCTTCAGCGGCTTGCCGGGCGCCCCGGGCAGCGGCAGCTTGTAGGTCTCGCCGTCGAACTCGAGCCGCTCGCGGGCGAGCGCCTTGCGCACGATCGCCACGTACTCGCGCGTGCGCTGGATCTGCTTCGCGAACGGCTGGCCGTGCCAGCCCTCGGCCACCACCGGCCCCGACGAGCCGATGCCCAGCACCATCCGCCCGCCCGAGAGGGTGTCGAGCGTGGCGGCGGTCATGGCCGTCATCGCGGGGGAGCGGGCGGGCATCTGGAAGATCCCGGCGCCGAGCTTTATGCGCTCGGTCTGCCCGGCCAGCCAGGCCAGCACGGTGGCGGTGTCGGAGCCGTACGCCTCCGCTCCCCAGGCCGAGTCGAAGCCCGCCGCCTCGGCGTCGCGGACCATCTGGAGCTGGTCGTGCTCGCTGATCCCGAGGCCCCAGTAGCCGAGCTGCAACCCGAGTCGCATGCAAAGTTCCTCTCAGTCGGAAGGAGTTCGCTTGAATACCTGGACGGAAACCGGGTACTTTTCCGGTCCTGGCCGGGGCGCATCCTAGGCGACCGCGGCACTTGGAACCGATGAGACGACACCGACATCGCAGGCACGCGGAGGATCTGAGGCGGGCAGTGGACTGCCTGCCGCGCGGCACGCGGCTGGCGATGCTCGAGTCGCTCGACGACACGACGATCATCGTCGGCGCCTACACCGACGGAGATGGCGGCATGTGCCCGATGCTCGCGGCGCACCGCAACGGCGGCCGGACCAACCTGGCCAGCTTCGCGCGCGCGTGGGACCGCTACACCGGCGCTTACACGATGCGCCAGGCCAGCGACCGCGAGCTGCGCACGCTGCGCGCGATGCTCGAGGCCAGCCTCTACTACGAGGACAACGCCGAGGACATCGCCCGGGCGGCCGAGGCCGCGCGCGAGATCGCCGAGAAGCGCGAGCGGCTCGAGACCGGCGAGCGCAACCGCGCGCCCGAGCTGCGCAAGCGCCACGGCTGGGCCTGGCTGCGGGTCTTCCGGCGCCTCGACGAGTACGAGGCCGCGGTCGAGGAGGCCGAGCGCCAGGCGGCCGCCGCGAAGGCCGAGCGCGAGCTCGTCTAGGTCCTCGTCTGCACGTCCCCGGCCCGGATGAACTGGATCTCCGGGACGATGCACGCGGGTGAGGTGCGCAGCAGGAAGCGGGTCGCCTCGGCCAGGTCCTCGGGCTGGATCATCGCCTCGGGGGGCACGTCCTCGACCCAGTCGGTCATCGGGGTCTCGACGAAGCCGGGGCAGAACGCCGTGACCTGGATGCCCGATTCCGCCAGCTCGCCATGGGCCGCCTGCGTGAGGCCGACCACGGCGTGCTTCGTGGCCGAGTAGGTCGCCAGCCAGGGCTGGCCGAACTTGCCCGCGATCGAGGCCGTGTTCACCACCAGCGCCTTGCCGTGCTCGCCGCCGGCCTCCTTCAGCATCGGGATGCACTCGCGCAGCACCAGGTAGACGCCGCGCAGGTTCACGCCGAGCTGCATGTCGAGGTGCTTGGTCTGCTGATCCGCGATCGGGCCGCCGATGCCCACGCCGGCGTTGTTGATCAGCACGTCGAGGCGACCCCAGCGCTCGCGGTGGCGCTCGACCAGGCCCTTGATCTGCTCCTCGTCGGCCATGTTGGCGGGCACCGACTCGACCTCGAGCTCCTCGCCCCGCAGTCCCTCGACCGCCTCCTCGAGCTTCTCCGGCCGCCGCGCGGAGACGGTCAGCGAGTAACCGTCCTGCCCGAGCGCGCGGGCGATGGCGAGCCCGATACCGCTCGAGCCTCCGGTGATCAGAGCTGCGCGGCCTTTCATCGTGGGTCGGTCCTCCTAGGTGGTGGTGGGCACGGGTTTCTACCTCTTCCGTACGCTCTGTGGCATGGTCCGCCTGGGGGTGCTGCGCGGGGCGGCGGCTGCGCTGGCCGCCACGACGCTCGCGTTCGGGGCCTGCGACGGCGGCGGCGACGACGGCGGGGACGCTCCCGGCCCCGGCGAGGAGGTGGGCGTCGCCCAGGAGTTCCCGGTCCCGCCGGCTGGCAGCTCGCTCGCGGATCTCCGGCGCGGGCTCGGCCCCGGGCCGCTCATGGCCACGTCCGTCTCCGTGCTCCAGCCGGGGCGCAACCGCTTCGCGTTCGCGCTATTCGACCGCACCCGCCGGCAGATCGGCGACACGCCCGCCGCGGTCTACGTGGCGCCCGCCGTGGGGGGCGCGGTGGAGGGTCCGTACCGGGCCCGCTACCAGTCGCTCGAGGTCGCCGACCGCCACCGCAGCGAGACCGTTCAGCGCGACGGCGACGCCGCGCGCTCGATCTACGTCGCCGACATCCCCTTCCGCGGCGAGGGCGAGTACGAGGTGCTCGGCGTGACGCAGCTCGACCAGCGGGTGGTGGGGGGGACGCCGGTGAAGGTGAGCGTGGGCTACTCGCGTCGCCCCCCGACGGTGGGCCAGGCCGTGCCCCGCGTGCACACGCCGACGGCGGACGAGGTGGGCTCGCTGGCCGAGATCGACACGCGCGAGCCGCCGAGCACGATGCACGAGGACGACCTGGCGGACGTGCTCGGGCGGCGGCCGGTGATGCTGCTGTTCGCGACGCCGCGCCTGTGCCGCAGCCGCGTGTGCGGGCCGGTGGTGGACGTGATGGAGCAGGTCAAGTCCGAGCGACCCGCCGGCGCCGCCTACATCCACATGGAGATCTGGAACGGCAACAGCCGCGACCAGGGCCAGCGCCCCCAGGTGCGCGCCTTCGGCCTGCCCTCGGAGCCGTGGCTGTTCGCGATCGACGCGCGCGGGCGGGTGGCGGCGCGGATCGAGGGCGCGTTCGGCGTGAGGGAGGCGGAGGCGGCGCTGCGCAAGGCGGTGGGGCGCTAGCCCTCGGCCGGGCCCGCTCCGCGGACC
>JALZEZ010000570.1 GCA_030861775.1 Actinomycetota bacterium | reverse complement strand
CTGGTGGAGGGGCTCGCGGCGAGCATGCGCGCGCGGGGGGAGGCGGTCACCGTGATCGAGCTCGACGCGGGCGATGCCGACCTGGTCGACGCCGCCACGGCGGTGGACCGCGGGGTAGTCATCGCCAAGCGCCTCGACCTGGGGAAGCTGCGCGCGGACGCGCGCGACGACCGACTGCCGCCGATCCTGCGCGGCATCGTCCGCACGCGCCCCCGGAGCGGCGCGGCCGGGCGCTCGCTTGCCGCGCGTCTCGCCGGTGTGGCGGAAGGGGAGCGCGAGGCGCTCGTCCTGAACCTGGTTCAGGACGAGCTGGCGCGCGTGCTCGGGCGGCCGCCCGGCGGCGCGGGCGACGCCGAGCGCACGTTCAAGGACCTCGGGATCGACTCGATCTCGGCCCTCCAGTTCCGCAACGGCCTCCAGTCCGCCACCGGGCTGTCGCTCGCCGCCACGCTCGCCTTCGACCATCCGACCGCGCTGGCGCTGGCCCGCCACCTGCTCGAGCGGGTGGAGCAGTCGGCGACCGGCGCCGTCGGCTCCGAGATCGAGCACCTCGAGCGCACGCTCGAGGCGGTGGCGGAGCCGGAGCGCGCGCGACTCGCCGCCCGCCTGGAGGCGCTCGCGGCGAAGCTCAGGAACGGCTCGGAGGACGGGGTCGTGGCCGACGTCGCCGAGGCCTCGGACGAGGAGCTGTTCGCGATCGTCGACCGGAAGACGGAGGCGTAGGGATGCCCGACGAGGCGCAGCTTCGCGAGTACCTGCGGCGCGCGACCGCCGAGCTCGTGGACCTGCGGTCGCGCCTGGCCGCCGCCGAGACGCGGGACACCGAGCCGATCGCGATCGTCGGGATGAGCTGCCGCTACCCGGGCGGCGTGCGCTCCCCCGAGGAGCTCTGGAGGCTCGTGGCGGAGGGCCGCGACGCGATCGCCGGCTTCCCCGAGGACCGCGGCTGGGACCTCGACCGCCTCTACGACCCCGACGCCGGCCAGCCCGGCACCTCGTACACGCGCACGGGCGGCTTCCTGCACGACGCTGGCGAGTTCGACGCCGGCTTCTTCGGCATCTCGCCGCGCGAGGCGCTCGCGATGGACCCGCAGCAGCGGCTGCTGCTCGAGGTGGCCTGGGAGGCGCTCGAGCACGGCGGCCTCGACCCGGCGTCGCTGCGCGGCAGCCAGACGGGCGTGTTCGCCGGGATAAGCCTCCAGGACTACGGCGACGGCGGGGCGCAGCCGGGCGGCGTGCCGCCGGACCTCGAGGGCTACTTCGGGATCGGCACGGCCGGCAGCGTGGTCTCCGGGCGGATCGCGTACACGCTGGGCCTCGAGGGCCCGGCGCTGACCGTCGACGCGGCCTGCTCGTCGTCGCTGGCGGCCCTGCACCTCGCCGCGCAGTCCCTCCGCTCCGGCGAGTGCTCCCTGGCGCTGGCCGGCGGCGTGACCGTGATGGCCACGCCGAACATGTTCGTGGAGTTCGCCCGCCAGCGCGGGCTTGCGCCGGACGGGCGCTGCAAGTCGTTCGCGGCGGCGGCCGACGGCGTCGGGTGGTCGGAGGGGGTGGGCGTGCTCGTGCTGGAGCGGCTCGACGAGGCGCAGCGCAGCGGGCACCGCGTGCTCGGGGTCGTGCGCGGGACGGCCGTGAACCAGGACGGGGCCTCGAACGGGCTGACCGCGCCGAACGGCGCGTCGCAGGAGCGGGTCATCCGCCAGGCGCTCGCGAACGCCGCTCTCGAGCCGGGGGACGTGGACGCCGTCGACGGGCACGGGACCGGCACCACGCTCGGCGACCCGATCGAGGCGCAGGCGCTGCTGGCCACCTACGGGGCCGAGCGCGACGGCGCCGCGGCGCTGCGGCTGGGCTCGATCAAGTCGAACATCGGTCACTGCTCGGCCGCGGCCGGCGTCGCGGGCGTGATCAAGATGGTCATGGCGATGCGGCACGACCTCCTGCCGCGCACGCTGCACGTGGACGCGCCGTCGCCCCACGTCGACTGGACGGCGGGCGCGGTCTCGCTGCTCAGCGAGGAGGTCCGCTGGGAGCGCGGCGAGCGCCCCCGCCGCGCCGGCGTCTCCTCGTTCGGCGTCAGCGGCACGAACGCCCACGTGATCCTGGAGGAGGCCCCGCCGGCGCCGGCGCCGGAGCGCACGGTCGAGCTCCCCGTCGTCCCCCTCGCCGTCTCGGCCAAGGACCCCGAGGCTCTGCGCGAGCAGGTGGAACGCGTGCGCGCGCTCGAGGCCGACCCGCTCGACGCCGGCCTGACGCTCGCCCGCCGCGGCGCCTTCGAGCACCGCGCCGTGCTGATCGGCGAGCGCGAGC
>JALZEZ010000280.1 GCA_030861775.1 Actinomycetota bacterium | reverse complement strand
GCCGGAGAGGACCCATGCGGCCGCTCCGGCACCCGGGACGCTCGGCGCCGGCCCGCGCTCCTCGGCCTGCGGCGGCGGTCCGTCGACGACCACGTGGCAGTTCGTGCCGCCCATGCCGAACGAGCTCACCCCGGCGATCGGCGGCCGGTCCGGCGACGGCCAGGGGCCCGGCTCCCGCTGGACGCGCAGGCCCAGCTCGTCGAGCGGGATCGTGGGGGCCGGCTCGCGGAAGTTGAGGCTGGCGGGCAGCTCCCCGTGCTCGATGCACAGGATCGCCTTGATCAACCCGGCGATGCCGGCGGCCCCCTCCAGGTGACCCACGTTGGTCTTGGCCGACCCGACGAGCAGGGGGTCCCGGCCGCCGCGCGCCGCGCCGAGGACCGAGCCGAGCGCCGCCGCCTCGACCTGATCGCCGAGCGGCGTGCCCGTGCCGTGCAGCTCCACGTACTGGACGTCGGCGGGCTCCACCGCCGCGCTCCGGTAAGCGAGGCGGAGGACCTCCTCCTGGCCATCGCGATTCGGCGCCGTCAGGCCGTCGCCGCCGCCGTCGTTGTTCACGGCGCTGCCGCGGATGACGCAGTGGATCGAGTCGCCGTCGGCGATGGCGGCCTCGAGGAGCTTGAGCGCGACCACGCCGCCGCCCTCGCCGCGGACGAAGCCGTTCGCGCGCGAGTCGAAGGTGAAGCAGCGCCCGTCCGGGGACAGGGCGCCGAGCTCGTGGACGCCGATCGCGCTCTCGAGGCTGATGTTCAGGTTCACACCGCCCGCGAGAGCGAGGGTGGACTCGCCGCTGCGCAGGCTCTCGCACGCGAGATGGACGGCCACCAGCGCGGACGACTGCGCCGCGTCGACCGAGAGGCTGGGCCCCCGCAGGCCGAGGAAGTGGGAGACGCGGTTCGCGATGATCCCGCGGTTCGCTCCCGTGAGCGCGTGCCGGGTCAGCGCGGCGGCGCCGCGGCGGCGGATCAGGTCGCCGTAGTCGTTGGACATGGCGCCCACGAAGGTGCCGGTCCGGCTCCCCCTGAGGTCCCCGGGGACCATCCCGGCGTCCTCCAGCGCCTCCCAGCTCAGCTCCAGGACCAGGCGCTGCTGCGGGTCCATGACCGCAGCCTCCTTCGGCGCGACGCCGAAGAAGCCGGCGTCGAACTCGTCGATCCGATCGAGGAACCCGCCGCGGAGCAGCCCGGGCATCGCGGCGTCCAGCTCGGAGAGCCCGTCCGCCGCCCAGCGATCGGCCGGTGCGTCGGCGATCGCGTCGCGGCCGTCGCGCAGCAACCGCCAGAACGCATCCGGGCTCGCGGCGCCCGGCAGGCGGCAGGCCAACCCAACTACGGCTATCGCACCGCCCTTGCTCAAGGCCGGTCGTCCCCCCTCTTCCCCTCATGGCCGGCGACTGCTGTCACAGCGACGGCTGATACGTGCGCGAGCTCTGGCGAATCCTGGCGCGTCTGAGCCTGTGCGATCCCCCACGACGTGTCAAGTCGATCCCCCAGAGCGGGGGGGTCGGGGGGCTACACCCGATTCGCCTCGGCCATGACGTAGCGGTTGAACACCAGGTCGCGCACCACATCGTCCCCCCCTTCGATGATCGACACGTGCCTCACGTCTCGAACGAGCTTGTCGATGACCATCTCGCGCGTGTAGCCGAGGCCACCGAACATCTCCGATCCCACCCCGGCGATCCTCCAGCCGGTCTGCCCGCAGAACACCTTCGCGGTGAGCGCCGACCTGAGCGACCCACGCCGGAGGAACTCCTCGCGGGCGTCGCTTCGGCCCATGATCGCGTCGAACTCGCGCGCCGCGGCCAGGCATACGTGCCGCATGGCGTCGATGTCCATCTCCATCTGGCCGAGCTTCGCCGCGAACACCGCGTTGTTGACGAGCGGCCGGTCGCCGACGCGCTTGCGTCGCGCGTACTCCATGCACAGGTCTCGGACCCGCCTGGCGATCCCGAGCGCGGTGCTCGCGATCAGGATCCGGCTCGCGTTCAGCGCGATCTCCAGGATCCGCAGCCCCGGTCCGTCCAGCACGTTCTCCGCCGGCACGCGGCAGCGCTCGAACGCGACCTGGTAGGTGCCCGACGAGCGCAGCCCGACCATCTCCCACCGCTTCACGATCTTCACGCCCTCGTTCTCGCGCGGCACGACCACGGCCATGTGCTCGTCCGGGCTCGCCGCGGACCGCGCGAACACCACGAGGAACTCCGCGAAGCCCGAGTTGGTCGAGAAGAGCTTCTCGCCGTTGATCACGACGTCGCCGCCGCTCCGCGCGGCGATCGTGGCGATCTTCGTCAGCTCGCTGCCGGCGGCGCGCTCGCTGGCCGGCGTCGCGCAGAAGTGGCCGTTCTCGACCATCGGGGCGAGATAGCGCTCCTTGGTCTCCTCGCTGCCGAAGAGCGACACCCCCACCGTGCCGAGGATCGAGATGAACATCGTGAACGCGACCCCGGCGTCGCCGTAGGCCAGCTCGGAGACCAGGTCCACGCTCTCCTCGAGGCCGAGGCCCATCCCCCCGTAGCGCTCCGGGAGCCACCAGTTGCCGAGGCCGCGGTCGTGGAGCTCCCCGTGGATGGGCAGGGGGAGGTCGGGGAACGAGTCGAAGTGCTCCTGCTGGGGAAGCAGCTCCTCGCGCGCGAGTTCCCGGATCAGAGGGAGGACCTCACCGGGCATCGGGCGCTCGGTCGCGGCGGGCACTAGCTCGCCTTCCGCGCGAGAGGCCGGGCTCCGGCAACTTCTCCCGATGGCGGGAGAACCCGCCGGACCGCCCATTCTGACCTTCGCTGGGGCTCGCGTACCACTCGATCCCCTACCGCGCGTCGAGTGCCACACGCGCTTCCGGCTCGCCGGCCCGGTCCCGGTCCCGCAGCACGACGTGCGCGCCCTCGCGCGGGCTCAGCGTGAGGCTCCGGCGGCGGCTCAGCTCGGGCCCGCCGTGTGCAGCTTCGATCCGGGCCCGCGACAGCACGGCGCGCAGCACGATCTTCATCTCCAGGATCGCGAAGTTCGCTCCCAGACAACGTCGCCGTCCGCCTCCGAACGGGAGCCACGTGTAGGTGCCCGGCCCGTGCTCCAGGAAGCGCTCCGGCCGGAACGCATACGGATCCGGGTAGTTCGCCGGGTCGTGATGGATGAGATACGCGTTCGCCGTCACGTGCGTGTCCGCGGGGTAGGTCCACCCCCCGATCTCGAACTGCTTCTTCACGAGTCGCGGCACCGCGTTCGTCAGCACCGGCCGCCGCCGCAGCGTCTCCTGGACGGTCGCCGTCAGGTACGCGTCCCCGTCGCCGCCGTCGATCTCCTCCACCAGGCGGCTCAGCACTCGCGGCTCCCTCACCAGCCGCTCGAACACCCAGGCGAGCTCCGACGCGGTCGTCTCGTGTCCCGCGACCAGCAGCGTCATCAGCTCGTCGCGCAGGTCCTGCGCCGACATCGGCGAGCCGTCCTCGTGCCGGGCGGCCAGCAACATCGTCAGCACGTCGCTCCGCCCCGCCTCGTCCCTCAGCTCGTCGATCAGCTCGTACAGCAGGACGTCGATCTCCTCGCGCAGCCGCACGAAGCGCGCGTACGGCCCACGACCTCCGAAGTCGTGCTGCAGGAACGGCAGCATCGCGATCCCCCTCGCCACCAGCTCCAGGAGACTCGTCAGCCGCTCGTGCAGCGCATCGAACCGCTCCCCGCGCTCCACTCCGAAGACCGCCCGCAGGATCACCTTCAGCGTCAGCCCCTGAAGCGCCCGGTGAAGGGCCATCGGCCGATCCCGCTGCCAGCTCGCGACCTCCCGCTCGGCGACCTCCGTCATCACCCCCTCCAGACGCTGCATGTTCTCCCCGTGGAACGCAGGCAGCATCAGCTTGCGCTGCTCGAGGTGCGGTCGCTCGTCCAGCAGGAACACCGAGTTGGACCCCACGAGCGGTTCGAGGATCCGCGCCCCCTCGCCGGGATGCACCGCGTCCGGCGGTGCCGTGAAGAGCTCCTTCGCCCAATCGGGATCCGCCAGCATCACCAGCGGCGGGTTGCCCACTCGCCTAATCGTGAAGCGCTTCCCGAACCGCGCCCGGCAGCGCTCGAAGAAGGGGATCGGCCGCGTCCACCAGCCCAGCAGCTGAAGCGACTTCGGCAGCCTCGGACCGGGCGGCAGCGCCGGCCTCATCGGTCCCTCTCCTTCCCACGACATCGTCCCCCTCCTTCGATGATCGAGACGTGCCTCACGTCTCGTACGAGCTTCAGGCCGGTCATCGGGCGCCCGCCCCGGCCGACGTCAGGCGCGACGAGATCCGGTCCAGCCAGCGCGGCGTGTGCCAGGCGCGCTCGCCCGCCAGGCGCAGGGCGGCCGGCAGCAGCACGAGCCGGATCAGCGTCGCGTCGAGGATGATGGCCACGCTCAGGCCGACCCCCACCTGCCGCAGCGACACCACCGGGCTGATCGTGAAGACGAGGAAGGCGCTGGCGATGACCGCCGCGGCGCCCGTGATGATCCCCGCCGTGCCCTCGAGGCCGTAGGCGATCGCGCCCTCGACCGAGCCGGTCCGGTCGAAGCCCTCCCGCATCCGGTCGAGGATGAACACGGCGTAGTCGATCGACAGCGCGAACGTGACCGCGAAGACGATCATCACCACGATGTCGTCCACGAAGCCCGGCCCGCCCAGCGGCGCGCTCCCCCCGAACGCCAGCGCGAGGACGCCGAACGCCGCGAGCAGCGTCAGCACGTTCAGCGCCACCGCGATCGCCGGCAGGATGAGGCTCCGCGTGATCGGCACGAGCGCGAGGTAGATGACGAGCACCAGCAGTAACACCAGTCGCGGCAGGCTCTCCTTCGCCATCTGGTTGAAGTCCGCGAGCACCGTCGAGGGCCCGCCGACGCCCGCGCGGGCGTCGATCCCGCCGGCCATCCTGTCCACGCGCTCCTCGAGCCGGTCGCGGAAGGGGTTGTCGTCGCGCGTGGGGATCCCCTCCACCTCGGCGCCCTCCGAGTAGCTCGCCTTCTGCGTGACGAGGTAGTGGACGCCCGTCCCGCCGCGGTCGTGGTTGATCGCCCAGGCGGCCGCGGCGCGCTGCGAGGCCGGGGCCGTCTCGAGCGCGGCGATCTTCGCGTAGCCCGACTCGAGCAGGGGGCCGAGCTGGCGGGACCCGCCGCCCAGCCCGGTCGCGAGCTCGGCGGTGCGCGCGCCGAACGCC
>JALZEZ010000279.1 GCA_030861775.1 Actinomycetota bacterium | reverse complement strand
CGGCGACGAGGGCGTCGACCAGCACTCGCACCACCCGCCACGCGACGAGCGACGGCCCGAACGCCTCCCACAGGCCCCCGAGCAGGTACGGCTGGCCGGGCGGGTAGTACCACCAGAAGTCGCTGTACGGGACCTGGCCGTCGGCGATGCGCGCGGCGGCCTGGAGCATCAGTCCCTCGTCGTTCGGCTGGACGCCGTCGAGGACGGTGATCGCGGAGAGCGCCGCGGCGGCGGCGAACAGCAGGCCGAGGAGGAGCGGGCCGGGGAGGGCGTCGGCGCGCCGCACCGCAGGTACGGTATCCGGCGTGGCCGAGGCGGAGAGGAGCGGGAACGCGCCGGAGGAGGCGCCCGGTCGCGACGAGGAGCGCGACGGGGAACGCGAGGAGGAGCCCTCGAAGATCCGCGAGCTCTTCGAGAAGCTCGAGGATCGCCGCGAGAGCTACCAGGAGCGCGGGCTGCTCTACCGGGTCGCGTTCACGACCGCCGGGTTCACCGTCCTCCTCGGGGGCCTCGCGATGCTCGTCCTCCCCGGCCCGGCGCTGGCGGTCATCCCGATCGGGCTGGCCATGCTCGCCCTCCAATTCGCCTGGGCCGAGCGGCTGCTCGAGGTTGCGGTGGACCGGGCCGAGGCGGCCGGGCGCACCGTCACCGAGACCAGCCGCAAGCAGAAGCTCGTGGGCGGGATCGCGATCGCGCTGGTGGCCGCGTCCGCGATCACCGCGGCCCTCGTCTGGGACATCCCGCTGCTCCCCGTCTAAGAGCCGTTGCGCCAACCCGGCCCGGCCGTTAAGGTCGCGCCGTGGCACTTAAGTACGTCGCACCGTTCGAGACCGTCCTCCAAGGCGACGACGGTGAGAAGTACACGCTGCTCTGGGGCGACCAGTGCAGGACGCTCGGCCCGATGAACGGGCCGCGCACGCGGGTGCGGGCGCGTGCACGGACCGGCACCGTTCCCAGCGAGGCCCTGGGCGACCAGCGGCTGCTCGAGATCTACATCATCGACGTGGGGCAGGGCGACGGGATCCTCGTGCGCACCCCCGACGACGCCTGGCACATGATCGACGGCGGCACCTTCAACAGGAAGCAGGACCTGAAGAAGGGCGCTCCGAACTTCGTCCGCTGGAAGTTCCGCGAGGACCTCCGCGAGGACACCGTGCGCCTCCGCAACATGGTGCTGACCCACCCCGACACCGATCACTTCGGCGGTCTGGTGGACATCCTCTCGGGGAAGTTCGGACGCGACCAGGACGACACGAAGATCGAGGTCGAGAACTTCTTCCACAACGGGCTCGGCAAGTTCCCCCAGAAGAGCGTGCCGAAGCCCGTCGAGGGCACCGTCGACGAGTTCCCCCGCGGCGACCGGGGGATCCCGCGCAAGGGGAAGTTCAGGACCGACCTGCTCGACCGCAAGACCAGCTTCAAGAACCCGCCGACGCCCTTCGGCGCCGAGTTCGCGGAACTGGCCAAGCTGGTGGCGAAGGTCCCGAAGAACGTCCACCGGGTGGACTCGAGCTGGCAGTTCCTCCACGGCTACGGCGAGGGTGAGAACGAGGTCGTGATGCGGGTACTGGGGCCCGTGCTGGAGCGCTTCGGGAACCAACAGGGCCTGCGCGTGCTCGGCAGCCAGGGCGAGACCGTCAACGGCCACTCGGTCGTCCTCCGGCTCGACTACGGGAGAGCCCGCATCCTCCTCACGGGCGACCTCAACGACCCCTCGCAGAAGCTGCTGCTCAGCTACGAGCCGGAGGAGTCCTTCGCGGTGGACGTGGCGAAGGCCTGCCACCACGGCTCGGAGGACGTCGCGCTCGCGTTCGTGAAGGCGATGCGCGCGCGATCGACGGTCATCTCGTCCGGCGACAACGAGGGCTTCGCGCATCCCCGCCCCGTGCTCATGGGTGCGTCGGGCCGGTACGGGCGTGAGGGCGTGGACGCCACCAAGACGCGCGAGGAGGTCATGCCGCCGCTCGTCTACTCGACCGAGCTGGCCCGCTCGGTCAAGCTCTCGCAGGCGAGGGAGGTCAGGGTGCCGGGCGAGAGCGCCGAGCAGCCGCGCGCGGTCCAGCCCGCCGACACCGAGGTGCTCGCCAGGGAGGAGAAGGCCGAGTTCAAGCGCCTCGATCGCACACCGCTCTCCACCGACCTCATCTACGGGCTGGTCAACGTCCGCACGGACGGCAAGAACATCCTCTGCGCCACCCTGGAGGAGCAGGGCACGGACTTCGACGTCAAGGTCTTCTGCGCGGACAAGAGCCCTTCCGGCGGGAGCTGAGCTACTCGTCCGGCAGCCCGGCGGCGGCCGTCATCCCGGGCCGCTCGCGCAGCACGTACACGGTCGCGCACCCGAACCGGCGCACCTCCTCCAGCATCGGGCGCAGCTCGCCGGCCAGGTCGCGCAGCTTGCGGCAGTCGGCGAACAGGAAGCGGGCGCGGGTCTCGCGCACGAACGCCCGCGCCCGCTCGCCCCGCAGCCGCCCCTCGAACAGCGCGTCCGCCCGGCGGCGCCGCTCCTGGAAGTCCGGCGACCACGACAGCGCCCCCACGTACACCTCGCGCCCGGTCGTGTAGGGGATGTAGAAGCCCGAGTACAGCGGAGCGAGAACGCCGCCCGGCCGCGGGTCCGACTCCAGGGCGTCCAGCGCCCGGTGCTCCTCGGGCCAGATGAAGTACGGGTCCGCGCCGATGTGCACGTTGTCGGCCGCCACCTCGAGCTTGTGGGCGAAGCCGGGCAGCGTCATGACCGCCAGCGCCGCCACGACCAGCGCCGGGCTCGGTCGCCAGCGCAGGCTCGCCACCCCCAGCACCGCGAGCACCGACAGCGGCACGGCCAGCCCCTGGATCGAGTGGTACGGGAACGTACCGCCCGGCTGCAGGTACACGACAGCGGCCGCGAACGGCCAGACCCGCACCGCCACGTCCTGCCACGCCGGCGCCGGAAGCCGGTAGGCCAGCGCGGCCGGCGCCGCCAGCGGCAGCATCGTGAGCGCGATCGCCCACCACGGCCAGCTCCACTCCGGCTGAGCGCCGGCGGCGTTCGACTCCCCGGCCAGCTCCCAGGCCGGGTCGAACACCCCGAGCAACAGGTAGTAGACGGCCGGCAGCGCGGCCGCCACGAGCACCACCGCCAGCCGCCACCGTGGCCGCTCGCGGTCGCGCAGCCAGAGGATCCCCTCCACCGCCGCGACGATCAGAGCGAGCGTCGCGCCCTGCCACGGCTGGAGCCACATCACGAGCAGCGCGCCGAGCGCGGCGAGCCACAGCAGCCGCGCGCCCCCCTCCGCGCGCCAGCGCTCGACCGCCAGCAGCACCAGCGGCACCGCGAACACCGCGAGCGCCGTGAACAGGTAGCCCCACAGGTACTGCCCGCTCCACATCTCTCCCGAGATGAAGTCGAACGTGTACTGGCGCGGGCGCCCGCCCCAGCCGGTCCAGGCCACGATCGCCGTGGCCGGCATGACCGAGAACAGCGCCAGCACGAGCGCCGCCCGCCGCCGCCCGCCCGCGGGCACCAGCCGCCGCACGTACGCGAGCGTGCCCGCGAACGTGACCGCCACCGCCAGCGGCTTCCACAGCAGGAGCGACAGGGGGATCGAGATCCCGGTCACCTTGTGCAGCAGCCCCGACAGCAGGAAGCCCGGGTGGAGGAAGACGCGGTCGCCCGGCGCGAGGTCGAAGCGGTTCCCGATCAACCAGTGCTCCGAGGCCTCGCGGATCCAGGCCATGTACTGGAGCTGATCGGCCGGGAACAGCCCGTCCGCACCCGACAGCGGCCGGCCGCGCGTGAGCAGCGGAAGCAGAACGCCGAGCGACATCCCGGCGAGCACGACCAGCGCTCCGAGCTCGAAGCGGTCGAGCCCGAGACGGCCAGCCACCCTGTCCACCCAGCGGACGATCACGGCGGGGCACCGTAGTAGCTTGGCCCGCATGAGCGAGCGGCTGCCGTTCGCGGCCTCCGAGCTGCGCGCGCGAACAGTCCGCGGCGTGGCAGTGAACGCGGCCTTCCTGATCGTGGTCGAGGCCGCCGCGCTCGCGCAGGGCCTGATCGTCGCGCGCATCCTCGGACCGAGCGAGATCGGGCTCTACGGGATCGTCTCGATCACGGTGATGACGCTGATCGCGCTCAAGCGCGTCGGCATCGACGAGGCCTTCGTCCAGCAGGACGAGCGCGACCAGGAGCGCGAGTTCCAGCTCGCCTTCTCGCTGGAGCTCGCGCTCGCGACCCTGTTCGCGGTCCTGATCGCGGCCGCCGCGCCCTTCCTCGCCGCCCTCTACGACCAGCCGCGCCTCCTCCCGCTCATGCTCGCGCTCACCTACCTGCCGATCGCGTTCGCGCTCCAGGCGCCGCTGTGGGTCTTCTTCCGCCGGATGGACTTCCTCCGGCAGCGGAGCCTCCAGGCGGTGGTCCCGATCGTGACGTTCGTGGTCACGGTCCCGCTCGCCGTGGCGGACGTGGGCGTGTGGTCGATCGTGATCGGCGCCTTCGCCGGCAACGCCGCCTCGGTCGCGCTCTCGATCCGCCTCTCGCCGTACCGGCTCGCGATCAGGTTCGACCGCGCGGCCACGCTGCGCTACTTCCAGTTCTCGTGGCCGATCCTCGTGGTCACCCTCGGCGGCCTGATCGCCGGCCAGGGCGCGATCCTCCTGTTCGAGCTCGAGGGCGGCCTGACAGCGGCCGGCTTCCTCGTGCTCGCCGTGGGCCTCACCCGCTACGCCGACCGCGCCGAGCACGTGATCTCGCCCACCGTCTACCCGGTGGTGTGCGCGGTCCGCGACCGGGCCCACGCACTGGAGGAGCTGTTCACGGCGGCCGTGCGCGCGGCGGCGATCTGGTCGCTCGGCTTCGGCACGGTGATGATCCTGTTCGCCCCCGACCTCGTGCACTTCCTGCTCGGCGACCGGTGGAACGGGGCGATCCGCCTGCTCCAGGGGCTCGGCGCGGCGAGCGCGCTCTACTCGCTCGGCTACACCTGGATCGCGTTCGCGCGCGGGCTCGGGCGCGTGCGCCAGCCGGCCGTGGAGGCGGTGGTGGCGATCGCGGTGTTCGGCGCGGTGGCGGTGCCCGCGTACCTGACCTGGGGCGCGACCGCCTACGCGCTCGCGATCTGCGGCTCGTCGCTGGCGATCCTCGCCGTGCGCGCGCGCTTCGTGCGCAGGCTGCTGCCGGGCGTGAACCTGCCCGGCC
>JALZEZ010000569.1 GCA_030861775.1 Actinomycetota bacterium | reverse complement strand
GGGCCGCGACCTCGTGGCGGCCCGGACCGCGGCGCTCGCGGAGTGGGAGCGGGCGCTCGGGGCGGTCCGCGTGGGCGGCGGGCCCAAGTCCGAGCGGCGGACCTTCTACACGATGCTCTACCACGCCCTGCTGCACCCCAACGTGTTCTCGGACGCGGACGGGCGCTACGTGGGGATGGACGGGCAGGTGCACCAGGCCGGGGCCGGCCGGGTCAAGTACGCGAACTTCTCCGGCTGGGACGTGTACCGCACGCAGATCCCGCTGCTGGCGATGCTCGACCCGGAGCGGGCCTCGGACGTGGCGGCCTCGCTGGTAGCGGACGCGCGCGAGAGCGGCTGCCTGCCGAAGTGGTCGCTCGCCAACGGCCACACCGACGTGATGATCGGGGACGCGGCCGACCCGGCGCTGGCGTCGGCGCATGCGCTCGGCGCGCGCGGGTTCGACGCCCGCGAGGCGCTGGCGGCGATGGTGCGCGGCGCGAGCGAGGTCTGCCGCTCGCCCAACGCCGAGTACGTGCAGCGGCAGGGGCTGGCCGACTACCTGCGGCTGGGGTACGTGCCGCACGAGGGCTCGCAGAACAACGGGGCGGCCACGTCGATGTTCGGCTCGACCGACTCGGTGTGGGGGTCGGCCTCGACCACGCTCGAGTACGCGCTGGCGGACTTCGCGATCGCCCAGCTCGGGGCGGCGCTGGGGGACGGCGCGGTGGCCGACGCCTTCGGCCGCCGCTCGGCCAACTGGCGCAACGTCTTCGACGCCGGCACCCGTCACGTGCGGCCGCGCTCGGTCACCGGCGCCTTCCCCGGACCCCACGACCCGGGCAGCTCCGACGGCTTCGCCGAGGGCAGCTCGGCCCAGTACACGTGGCTCGTGCCGCACGACCCGGCCGGCCTGTTCGAGGCGCTCGGCGGGCGCGAGGCGGCGATCGCGCGCCTCGACGACCTCTTCGCCGAGCTGAACGCGGGGGTGGAGTCGCGCCACGCGTTCATGGGCAACGAGCCGAACCTGCACGTGCCGTGGCTGTACGACTGGCTCGGCCGCCCCGACGCGGCCCAGCGCGTGGTGCGCCGCGCGCTGCTGGAGCTGTTCGAGGCCGAGCCGGGCGGCTATCCGGGCAACGACGACCTCGGCGCGATGTCGGCCTGGTACGTGCTCGGCGCGCTCGGCCTCTATCCGGCGATACCGGGCACGGACGTGCTGGCGGTCGCCGGCCCGCTGTTCCCGCGCGCGGACGTGCGGCTCCCGGGCGGGACGCTTCGGATCCGCGCGGCGGGCGCGATGCCGGGGCGCCCGTACGTGAAGTCGCTGCGCCGGAACGGCCGCCCGTACTCGAAGCCGTGGCTGCGCTTCGCGTCGCTGCGCTGCGGGGCCCGGCTCGACTTCCGCATGGCGGGCACGCCGCGGCCCTGGGGCCGCGACCCGCGTCTGGCTCCGCCCTCGTTCCCGCCGGGCGCCCCCGCGCCCCGCCGGAGCACGCGCCGATGCCGCAACTAGCCGCATTCCGCCCGGTTTCAAGACGCGCATGAGGCGACTGCCCGCGCTCCTCCTGGTCCTGCTCGCCGTCCCGGCCGGCGCGGCGCGCGCGGCCACGGTCGAGGTCCAGGGCGGCGCCCTCCGCTACACCGCCGCGGCGGGCGAGGAGAACCACCCGATCCTGCACCACCGCGCCGAGGACGAGCTGGTGGTCTTCGACTCGGCCACGGTGGTGATCGCCGGTCCCGGCTGCGCGCAGGACGGCGAGAACACGGCGATCTGCCCGCGGGCCGGCGTCGATCGCGCCGACGTCTTCCTCGGCGACCGCCGCGCCGCCGCCGCGGTGCCGGACTCGGTCACCCTCACGGCCGACGTGCCGGTCTCGGTCAACGCCTCGGCGGAGGTGGGGTCCGGCGCCCGGGCCACCTACATCGAGCTGCTTCCCGTGGCGGTGTTCCTGGACGGGATCGCGAACGACGGGTCGGGCGTGCGTCGCGACAACATCGGCCCGGGCATCGACGCGATCGGGGCGGGCGACGGGAGCGACACGCTGGTCGGCAACGAGCGGGCCAACGCGATCTACGGGAACCACGGCAGCGATTGGGTCAACGGGAACGGCGGGGACGACACGATCACGCTGGCGTCGTACAACGACGTGGGGGCCGACGCGGTGGGGCTCGACCGCGAGGGCGAGGAGGACTACGCCCTCTGCGGCGACGGCGCGGACGTCGTCTACGCGGACGACAGCGACCTGGTCGAGGACGACTGCGAGATCTGGGTGCGCGTGCACGACCGCGGCTTCACCTACAACGGCACGCGGCGCGCGGACCGGATCATCGC
>JALZEZ010000568.1 GCA_030861775.1 Actinomycetota bacterium | reverse complement strand
GCCGTCGACCGGCTCGGGCCACCGGCCGGGCCCGGACGCGCTGTACGCCCCGCCGCCGGCCGAGGTGCCGCAGCTCGAGAACGCCTCGCCCTGGCGAGCCGAGCCGATCCTGGTCTCCGGCGCCCAGGCCTACCGCGACGGCGAGTGGCTCTACCAGGACTTCCTGCACGACGACCACGGCGCCTCCGGCGCGCGCGATCCGGCCGACCCATTCGGCATCGACGCGCACCTGTTCTCGCCGACCGCGGGCTCGATGACCTACCCGACCGACCCGGTCTACGCGCACAACGCGGCCGACCTGGTCGAGCTCCGCGTCCGGCGGGTGGACGGCGCGACCGCCTTCCGGGTCACGCTCAACACGCTCAAGGACCCGGCCCGGACCGCCTTCACGATCGCGCTCGGCTCCTCCGCCGGGCCGCGCCCCTGGCCGCACGGGGCCGGCGTCTCCTCGCCCGCCGACCGCTTCGTCACCGTCCACGGCTCGACCGCCGAGATCCGCGACGCCACCACCGACGCCATCCTCGCGGGCGGGGCCAGCGCGAGCGTGGACACGCGCCGGCGCCAGGTGGACGTGCGGGTCTCGCGCTCCGCCTGGGACCCAGGCACCGGCAGGGCGCGGCTGACGATCGGCGTCGGGCTGTGGGACGAGGCGGCCGGCGGCTACCTGAAGCCGGACAGCGAGGCGAGCGGCACCCGCCCGGGCGGCGCGTCACCGGGCGGCGCGGCGCTCTTCAACGTGGGCCCGCGCTTCAACGAGCCCTTCCCCGAGGTGACCCAATACGGCGGCGGCTACACGATCGGCGACGCCGCGGCCGGGGCCGCGGTGCAGGCCGCCTGGTGGCGCGAGCGCGCGCAGGCCGACCAGCTCCGGCTCGGCGACGTGACGCCGTTCGCGGCCGAGGTGGACTTCGCCAAGCTGGCCGCGGGCACCGACGACGACTCGGCGGTTCCCACGAAGGGGCCGATGAACCGCATCCTCGCCAGCCGGCACCAGTTCGGCCAGGGGATCGAGCCGAGCCGCGTCTGCTACGATCTGCCCGCGGGGTTCGCGGCGGGGGCCAAGTGCGAGGGCCGCTTCGTGGGCCAGCTCCAGCCGTACGCGATCTACGTGCCGGACAAGCCCAGGCCGCCCCGCGGCTACGGGCTCACCCTGCTGCTCCACTCGCTCTCGGCGAACTACAACCAGTACTCCTCCAGCCGGAACCAGTCGCAGATGGGCGATCGGGGGGCGGGGACGATCGTCGTCACCCCGAGCGGGCGCGGGCCGGACGGCTTCTACGCGGGGATCGCCGAGGCCGACACCTTCGAGGTCTGGGCCGACGTGGCGCGGCGGTTCGCGATCGATCCCGACTGGGCGGCCACGACCGGCTACTCGATGGGCGGCTTCGGCACGTTCCGGCTGCTCGCGCGCTGGCCCGACCTGTTCGGACGGGGCATGTCCACCGTCGGCGCGCCCGGCAGCGTGAGCGACCAGCTCGCCTCCCTGCGCAACACCCCGATCATGACCTGGAACGCGGCCGGGGACGAGCTGGTGAACGTGCGGACCAGCGAGCAGATGGTCACCGACATGACCGCGGCCGGCCTCCGCTTCACCCACTGGCTCTTCCAGACGGCCGACCACCTCACGCTGGCCACCAACGACGAGTACGGCCCGGCCGCGGAGTTCCTCGGCGAGCACCGGGTGGACCGCGACCCGGTGCACGTGACATACGTGGTCGACCCGGGCGAGGACTCCGCCGCGGCGCGCGCGGTGGCCGACCACGCCTACTGGGTCTCGGGCCTGCGCGTGCGCGACGCAGCCGCCCGGCGCGCGACCATCGACGCCCGCTCGGCGGCCTTCGGCGTGGGCGATCCGCCGGTGACCGGTGTGACGACGGCGCAGGGCACGCTCAACGGCGGCTCCCACGGCCCCATGCCGTACCAGGAGCGCCAGCAGCGCTGGGGCGAGGCGCCGGCGCTCGCGCGCACGAGCAAGCTGTTCGTGAAGGCGGCGAACCTCGGGGCGGCGACCTTCGACGGCACCCGCGCCGGGGTCGGCTGCTCGCCGAAGCTCTACGTGAGCACCGACGGGCCGCTCGACATGCGGGTCGAGTGCAGGCAGCGGCCGCGGCGGGCGAGCCGGTGCACGTCGCGCGTGACGGTCGCGCTGCCGCGCGTGGCCGCGCGGCCCAACGTGGAGGTCACCGCCACCCGCAGGGGGCGCGTGCTGGGGAGGGCAACGGCCGGGCGGATCCTCCGCCTCTCGCTGCGGCGGCCGACCCGCAAGGCGTTCGCGGTCGAGCTGGCCGCGCGCGCGGGCGGGGAGGGGCCGGCGC
>JALZEZ010000278.1 GCA_030861775.1 Actinomycetota bacterium | reverse complement strand
CCGTACCCGTACCGTCGCCGCCGCCTGACCCGACCCCGCGTACGCTTCCCAGGAGGAGACCGGATGGAACGCGAAGAGATAGTCCTGCACGGCCACCGGGTGAGCTACCGGCAGGCCGGCTGGGGTCCGCTGATCGTGCTGATCCACGGGATCACCGGCAGCTCGGACACCTGGCTCGACGTGATCGACGACCTGGCCCAGGACCACACGGTCGTGGCGCCCGACCTGCTCGGTCACGGCGAGTCCGCCAAGCCGCGCGGCGACTACTCGCTCGGCGCCTACGCCAGCGGCATCCGCGACCTGCTCGCGGCGCTCGGCCACGACCGCGGGACGGTCGTCGGCCACTCGCTCGGCGGCGGGGTGGCGATGCAGATGGCCTACCAGTTCCCGGAGCGGGTCGAGCGGATGGTGCTCGTCTCGAGCGGCGGACTGGGCCGCGAGGTCAACCTGCTGCTGCGCGCCGCGGCGCTGCCCGGCTCCGAGCTCGTGCTGCCGCTCCTGACCGCCCGCGGCATCGTCGACTGGACCAACGCCGTGGCCGGCTTCATCGGCCGCTTCGGCCTCCGCCCCGGGGCCGACCTGGAGGAGATCTGGCGCGGCTTCTCCTCGCTCTCCGACGTCGAGGCCCGCACCGCCTTCGTCCACACGCTGCGCGGGATCATCGACCCCGGCGGCCAGCGCGTCAGCGCGCGCGACCGCCTCTACCTGGCGGCCGAGATGCCGTCGTTGATCGTGTGGGGCGAGCGCGACCCGGTCATCCCGTTCGCGCACGGCCTTCAGGCCAGCGAGGCGATGCCGGGCAGCCGCCTGGTCTCGTTCCCGGACGCCGGCCACTTCCCGCACCGCGAGGACCCGCGCCGCTTCGCCAACGTGCTGCTCGACTTCATGGAGGACACCTCCCCGTCGGTCATCCCGGAGGCGCGCCTGCGCGAGATGCTCCGGGAGGGCGCATAGCGCCGGCTCCCGACTTCGAGTCTGAGGGCCTGCTCGAGGACCTCGAGGACGACGAGTCGCGCGCGGCGCGGCTCGACCTGCTGAACCAGCTCCACGAGGCCGGCGTCCCGCTCGACGAGCTGCGCCGGGCGATCGAGCAGGATCGGCTGGCGCTGCTCCCGGTCGAGCAGGTCCTGCGCGGGGAGAGCAGGTACAGCGCGCGCGACATCTCCGAGCGCACCGGCATCCCGATCGACGTGCTGGAGCGCCAGTGGGCCGCCCTGGGGATGTCGGTCGCCGGCGACGACGACAAGGTCTACGGCGACGACGACCTGCGCGGCGCGGAACTGCTGGGCCGCTTCCTCGAGGCGGGGCTCCCGGAGGACGGCGTCACCCAGGTGGCGCGCGTCATGGGCGAGGGGATGCGCCGGATGGCGGACGCGTCGATGGAGCTGGTCAACGAGGCGCTCGGCCGCGCCGGCGACACCGAGCGCGACGCCGGGCTCCGCTACGCCGCGGCGGCCGAGACCCTGATCCCGGTCGTCGGCCCGGAGCTGGAGTACGTCTTCCGCGTCCACCTGCGCGAGCTGGTCCGCAACGCGGTGATCAGCCGGGCCGAGCTCGCGAGCGGCCGGGCGGAGGGAAGCGAGGAGGTCGCGGTGTGCTTCGCCGACCTGGTCGGGTTCACCCGCCTCGGCGAGGAGATCCCGCCCGAGGACCTGAGCCACGTGGCCGGCCGCCTGGCCGAGCTGGCCGGCGACGTGGCCCGCCCGCCGGTGCGGCTGGTGAAGACGATCGGCGACGCCGCGATGCTGGTGGGCCCCGAGGCCGAGGCCGTGGTGCAGACCGCGCTCGAGCTGGTCGAGCAGGGCGAGCGAGCGGGCGACGCGCTCCCGGCGCTGCGCTCCGGGGTCGCGCACGGGATCGCGCTCGAGCGCCACGGCGACTGGTACGGCAGCCCGGTCAACACCGCCAGTCGCGTGACCGGGGTGGCCCGGCCCGGCAGCGTGCTGTGCACGGCCGAGGCGCGCGCCGCCGCGGGCGACGACTTCCGCTGGTCGTCCGCCGGCCGCCGGCGGCTGAAGGGCGTGTCCGAGCCGGTCCGGCTCTTCCGCGCCCGCCCCGCCGAGGAATAGCGAACCGCTGCCGCCGGGTATGCGTAGGACTCGGAGAGCCCTTGGCAGGGGGACGCACGGAACGCGGGAGGTCGGCATGAGAGGGATCCGGATCGGCTTGGTCGTCGCGGCGCTCGCCGTGCTCGCGCTGCCCGCGGTCGCGAGCGGCGGCGACAACTTCCAGCAGCGGATCGCGCTCCCGAACGGGTTCCAGCCCGAGGGCATCGCGAGCACCGGCGGCACCGACCTGTTCGTCGGCTCGATCCCGACCGGCGCGATCTGGCGGGGCGACGCGCGGACCGGCAGCGGCTCGATCCTGGTGCCCCCGCACGAGGGCCGCAGCGCGATCGGCATCAAGGTCGCGCGCGGGCTGATCTTCGTGTCGGGCGGCGAGACCGGCGACGCGTACGTGTACGACGCGCGCACGGGCGCCGACGTGGCCGCCTACCAGCTCGCTCCCGAGGGGGCCAACACGTTCGTGAACGACGTGGTCGTGACCGGCACGGCGGCGTACTTCACCGACTCGCGGCTCCAGCAGCTCTACGTCCTGCCGCTCGAGGGCGGGCTCCCGGCGCAGGACGAGGTTCGCACGCTCCCGCTCACCGGCGACATCGCGTACACGACCGGCAACAACGCCAACGGGATCGTCGCCTCGGGCCGCTGGCTGATCGTCGTGCAGGGCAACGTGGGGAAGCTCTTCCGCGTGGACCCGGCGACCGGCGTGGCGCGCGAGATCGACTTGGGCGGGGCCGACGTGAGGAACGGCGACGGCCTGCTGATCCGCGGCCGCACGCTGTACGTGGTGCAGAACCGGCTCAACCGCATCGCGGTGATCCGGCTGAGCGGCGACCTGCTGAGCGGGCGCGTGACCGACGTGCTGACCGACCCGGACTTCGCCGTGCCGACCACGATCACCGTGGCCGCCGGGCGGCTGTTCGCGGTCAACGCCCGCTTCGGGACGCCGCCGGGGCCGGACGTGCCGTACTGGATCGCGCGCGTGGGCTGAGCGCCTACCAGGCGCCGTTCACGCAGGGGCTCACGAGGCTGGGCACGACCTTGTAGCAGTGGCGCTCGACCGTGCCGTCGCTGCCCCTCGCCGTGGTGAACTGCGTGGCGCTGCGGGCCGCGGCGGAGAGGTGGTAGCCGCCCGGGTGGAGCTCGAAGGTCATCGGCCGCACCAGCATCTCCCAGGCCAGCAGGCCCTCGACCTCGGTGGTCCGGCAGCCGGTGTAGTCGCCGGTGCTCGCGGCGCAGGCGTCGAGCAGGCCCACGATGGCCTCCAGGCGCGCGACCAGCTCGCGCTCGTGCGCGAGCCACTGCCGGGCGAAGTCGGGGCCGCGGGCCGGACGCGGGCGCGGCCTCCAGATCCCGCTCGGCGGGCACGCGCCGCGGCCGGCCGGCGTGCAGGTGGCCAGCAGCTCGCCGCCCGCGCCGCGATCCAGGAAGAACACACGCCGCTGGCGCGACTGCGCGCGGAGCCGGTAGCTGGTGAACGTGGAGGCGGCGATCCGCACGCCGGTGGACGGCCGCGGCGAGTCGTCGCAGCTCGTGTAGTCGTACGTCTTCGCCGCGCAGCGCTCGATCGCGCTCGCCACGCGGACGATCGACTTCATCGCCGCCGCATCGGTCGGCTGGACCTTCGGCGCGGCGGCGGACGCGCTCGCCGGCAGGGCGAGCAGGGCGGCGATCAGGAGCGGCAGGGCACGGCGCATCCAGCCCGTATCGGCCCCGGCGCGCCCGCGCTCAAGGGCTGGACTGGTGGCGAATCGGCAGCCGCTCGCCCGTCCGCCGCCACTTCGGGCGAACTCCCCTGCGCAGGTCGCGAAGCTGGTCGTGGTAGATGCGCCCGCGGTCGACGGCGAAGGAGCTCGGTATGCGGGCCCCGGAGGGATCCTCGTCGAGGATCCGGTACTCCGCGACAGCGGGGCGGGCGGCCAGCGCGTCGACGCGCACGAAGCGCGCGCTGAACAGAACGGCGTGGCTGCCGCCCCCGATCGAGCTCCCGTCGGTCGAGCGCGCGGTGTACTCGAGCCAGTAGACGTAGCGGCCCTCGAGCGTGGCGTCCCCGACCTGCTCGAGCTTCTGCTCGCACTTGCAGTCGAAGTCGCGCGTGTCGTCGGTCACCCACGTCCGCGTGCGCGGCCTCGAGCGGCGCAGGTCGACGGTGCGCACGTAGTTCTCGCTGGACCACTGGAAGTAGGAGAGGAGCCCGTCCTCGAGGTCGACGCGGACCGCGCGGGTCTTCGGCGTGACGACCGTGAAGCGCGACCGGCCCGGCCGCCTCAGCAGCACACGCGACCCGCGGCCGGCGCGCCCGCGGTTCTGAGCCACCGCGAGCGTGCCCCGGTGCTGGGCCACCGCCTCGAGCCCGAACCCGTCGCGTCGCGGGACCAGGGTCCGCGTCGCGCCGCTGAAGAGGCGGCGCTCGAGGACACCGCAGTCGGTGAACTGCGGGTACGGCTCGCTCGTGCAGTCGGTGTACGTCGCGACCGCGCGCCCGCGCGCGTCGGTGCCGAGGTCCGGCCCGCGCACCGCCGGGAACGGGTACGCCCGGCCCCCGCGTTCCAGCACGCGGTCCTCGCGCACCTCGTCCCACCAGCTCAGCCAGCCTCCCTCGGCGCGGATCGGCCCTTGCGCGCCGGCCGGGCCCGCGCCGATCAGGGCGGCGATCAGGACGAGGGGCAGGAGGGCGAGTCGCACCACACGCACGAACCCGCGAGCCGCCGCGAAGTTCTGGCGCGTCAGCGGTCGGGGCGCTCGGGGTAGACGTCGTCGATCGTGGCCAGCGCCGTGTACGGCACGTCGCGGCCGGCCACCTCGCGGATCGCCGCGTCCCCGCCGGCCAGCCGGTCGAGGATCGCGAGCACGCCGCAGATCGCGTGGCCCTCCTCGCGGACGCGCTCGATGGCCCGGATCGTCGAGCCGCCGGTGGTCACGACGTCCTCGACGATCAGGCAGCGCGTGCCCGGCTCGAGCGGCGGGCCCTCGATCCAGCGCGCAAGACCGTGCTCCTTGCGCTCCTTGCGCACGAAGAAGGCCGGCACGTCCGCCCCACCGGCGAGCGCCGCGCAGGCGATCGGGTCGGCGCCCATCGTCATGCCGCCGACGGCGCCCGCGCCGGTGGCGTGCACCTC
>JALZEZ010000567.1 GCA_030861775.1 Actinomycetota bacterium | reverse complement strand
GGCCCGCGCGAGGCGCACGGCGAGCTCGTGGGCGTCGTCGCCCGCCGCCGCCCCCGCGAGCGCGGCGGACGCGGCCAGTGCGGCGGCTCCCAACATCGCGCCGATCGTGGCATACACTGGCTGTCCGGCCAAGAACCAGGAGAGACTGCGCATGGCACAAGCGGTGACGGACCCGGTCGAACGGCAGCGCGAGGCGCTCGACAGCGTCTCCTACGAGGACCTCTACAAGCGCTGGGAGAAGGGCAACTGGAGCGCCTACGAGATCGACTTCTCGCGCGACCACGAGCACTGGCACCAGACCTTCACCGACATCGAGCGCCGCGCCGCGATGTGGAACTACACGCTGTTCTTCCACGGCGAGGACTCGGTGACCGACAACCTGTCGCCGTACATCGACGCCGCCCCGCTGGAGGAGCAGAAGTACTTCCTCGCCACCCAGCAGGTGGACGAGGCGCGTCACTCCGTCTTCTTCAACCGCTTCATGCAGGAGGTCGTCGAGGTCCGCGGCGACCGCATCGCGGGCGCGCTCGAGGCCACCCGGCCGGAGCTGACCTGGGGCTTCCGCAAGACCTTCGCCTACCTCGACAAGGTCGCCGACGAGCTCCGCCGCGACCGCTCGATCCCCAACTTCGCGCGGTCGATCTTCATGTACCACTTCCTCGTCGAGGCCACGCTCGCGCAGCCGGGCCAGCACTTCATCGAGGGCTACGTGACCGAGCGCGGGATCCTGCCCGGGTTCGCCGAGGGCATGCACAACGTCTCGCGCGACGAGCAGCGCCACATCGGCTTCGGCGTCAAGTGCCTGTCGGACCTCTACAAGCAGGACCGCGACTGCGCGGCCGCGGTGGCCGACCTGCTGCGCGAGATGATGCCGTTCGTCACCGCCGTGTTCGTGCCGCCGAACTGGGACCGCCGCTACACCGAGGTCTTCGGCTCCACGATGGAGGACGTCTTCGAGCAGGGGATGCTCTCGCTCGAGCAGAAGATGAACACGGCCGGAATGCCGCTCTCGAGCCTGCCGGGGCCGCCCCCGATCCCGGTCGACATGACGCCGCGCGAGCGCGCCGAGCGCGCGATCGCGCTGCTCGAGGCCGGCTACATCGGCGAGAAGATCGGCCCGCCGGAGAAGGACACGTACAAGGTCGGCCTGCTGTTCGACCTGATGAGCCGGACCGTGGACACGAGCGCCACGCCCAACGGCGGCGCCACCGTGGCCTGGGACTTCACCGACGCCGAGCCCTGGTTCATCCGGATCGACAACGGCGCCACCGAGGCCCAGCAGGGCCGCCTGGAGAACGCCGACCTGGTGCTGCGCTGCCGGTTCGAGGACTGGGTGGACATCGTGGCCCGCCGGCGCGACCCGCGCATCGCGATGGCCACCGGCAAGCTCCGCCCGAAGGGCAGCGTCAGGCTGCTGCTTCGGATGGGGAAGCTGTTCGGGCGCTAGGCCGCGGCGACGGCGGCGGAGGGCTCCGGGGCGGCTCCTCGCCGCCGGCCTCGAAGTCGGTGCGCGGCAGGATCCGGTCGAGCCACTTCGGCAGCCACCAGTTCCACTCCCCCATGAGCTCCATGGCCGCGGGGACGAGCACGAGCCGCACCAGCGTCGCGTCGAGGGCGATGGCCACCGAGAGCCCCAGCCCGATCTCCTTGATCGACGGCACGCCGGTCAACGCGAACACGGCGAACACCGCGACCATGATCGCCGCCGCGCTGGTGATCGTGCGCGCGCTGGCGGCGAGCCCCTCGGCGACCGCGCGCTGGGTGTCGCCGGTCGCCTCGTAGCGCTCCTTGATGCGGGTGAGCAGGAAGACCTCGTAGTCCATCGAGAGGCCGAAGACGATCGCCAGCAGGAACGGCGGGGTCATGGCCTGGACGTAGCCGAGGTTGTCGTAGCTGAGCAGGGTGTCGAACCAGCCCCACTGGAACGTCATCACCAGCACGCCGTACGCGGCCCCGACCGACAGCAGGTTCATCAGCACGGCCTTCAGCGGCAGGAGCACCGAGCGCAGCAGCACCAGCAGCACCACGTAGCTGAAGGCCAGCACGAACAGGAGGATCTTCCACATCGAGCCCGAGATCAGGTCGATGAAGTCGCGGTTGAAGGCGGTGGCTCCGCCCACGTCCACGCGGGCCACCTCCCCCAGCGGGTTCGAGTCCGCGCGCAGGCGCGCGAGCAGGGCGTCGGCCCGCTCGCTCTCGAAGTGGTCGCGCGGGGTGACCGAGACGAGCACGGCCGTGCCGTCGCGGGAGGTCGCCGGCCGGCCCACGGCCGCCACGCCGCGGTCGCGCCTGGTCCGCTCCACGAAGCGCTCCACCGC
>JALZEZ010000277.1 GCA_030861775.1 Actinomycetota bacterium | reverse complement strand
ACGGCGACCTCTACGCGTGCGTCGAGTGCGGCACGGTCCAGCAGCCGTCGCTCCCCGCCGCCGTCGAGCTGGCGGGCATCTACCGCGAGATGAGCGACGACGCCTACCTGGCCGAGGAGCCCGGCCGCCGCGCCACCGCCCGCCGCCTGCTCGACCTGATCGGCCGCTACGCGCCCGCCGGCCGCCTGCTCGACGTGGGCTGCGGTCACGGCCTGCTGCTCGACGAGGCGCGCAGCCGCGGCTACGAGGTCACCGGCGTGGAGCTCTCGCGCAGCGCCGCCGCGTACGCGCGCGACGTGCTCGGCCTCGAGGTGTCCGAGACCCCGCTCGAGGAGGTCGAGCCCGAGGACGACGGCTTCGCCGCGATCGTGCTCGCCGACGTGCTCGAGCACGTGGAGGACCCGATCGCCGCGATCCGCCGCTGCCGCGAGCTGCTGCGGCCCGGCGGCGTCCTCTGCGTGGTCACGCCCGACCCGGCCTCCGCCACGGCCCGGGTGGCCGGCGCGCGCTGGTGGGCGCTGCTGCCGGCCCACACCTGCCTGATCCCGCGCCGCACCCTCCGCGAGCTCCTCACCGCCGCCGGCATGGTCGTGTCCGACGACGTGTCGTTCGTGCGCACGTTCTCGGCCCGCTACTGGCTGAGCGGGTTCGCCGAGCGCGGCGGCGCCCTGGGGCGAGGCGTGCGCGCCGCGGCCCGCGCCCTCCCCGCGGGCGCCAGCCTGTCGCTGTCGCTGGGTGACGAGCGTGTGGTGCTGGCGCACAACGTGGAGGTGCTGAGGCCCCCGACGCCTTTGGTCCGGCAGCGCGGCGGCGAGCACGAGGTGCACGTGGTGCTCCCGGCCTACAGGGCGGAGCAGACCATCGCCCAGGTGGCCGACGAGATGCCGGTCGAGGCCGCCGACCGCGCGCTGCTCGTCGACGACGCCAGCCCGGACGAGACCGTCACCGCCGCCCTCCGCGCCGGCTTCGAGGTGATCGCCCACCCGGCCAACCGCGGCTACGGGGCGAACCAGAAGACCTGCTACTCGCGCGCCGTCCGCGACGGGGCCGACGTGGTCGTGATGGTCCACGCCGACAACCAGTACGACCCGGCCCTGGTGGCCGAGATGGTCCGCCCGATCGAGGAGGGCGAGGCCGACGTGGTGATGGGCTCGCGGCTGCTCGAGGACGAGACGATCGCCGGCGGCATGCCGCGCTGGAAGTGGGTCGGCAACCGCGGGCTGACCTGGGTCGAGAACCGCGCCTTCCGCCGCCGCTACTCGGAGTACCACACCGGCTACCGGGCCTTCTCAGCCGACTTCCTGCGCTCGATCCCCTTCGGCCGCAACAGCGACGGCTTCGTCTTCGACCAGGAGATGTTCGCCCAGATCGTCGCGCGCGATGCGCGGGTGGTCGAGCAGCCGATCCCCACCCGCTACTTCCTGGAGGCGTCGAGCGTGTCGTTCCGCGACTCCGTGGCGTACGGACTGCGCACGCTCGCCGTGCTGGCGCGGTTCCGGCTGCACGAGCGGGGGCGGCGGTGGGCGCTCCTTACGCGGCCGGCGGCTCGTCTAACGGCGGCAGATAGGGAGTCGGTCCGGGAGGCCGCCGAATCTCGGTGATTGGTCCTTTTTACTCACCATCGTGAGTAAAAGGCACCAATCGTTCGACCGCCGGGCGAATCCGGCCGGCCGGATCCTCTCCACAGGGCCATATGTGCGCCGTTCCCGGCGCCCGATCATGCAACGGTGACACTCGTCGACCTGGACGTGCTCCGGGTAGTTATCCCTATGAGATGAAAGCGCTGAGCCCCGAGCGCGCCCCCTATGACGTGGACGATCGCTTCCACGACGAGGCGTTCGAGTCGCGCGGCGAGCCGCGGCCGCACTACCGGCCGGTGATGGAGGCGCTCGAGCGGCGCGACCTCGACGGGCTGGTCGAGGAGACCGCCGGGGCGGTGCGCGAGCGCGGGGTCCGCTTCGGGGACGCCGGCGAGTTCGCCGTGGACCCCGTCCCGCGCGTGCTCGCGGCCGCGGAGTGGCGCGAGCTGGAGGCCGGCCTCCGCCAGCGCGTGCGGGCGCTCAACGCCTTCTGCGCCGACGTCTACTCCGAGCGGCGGATCATCGCCGAGGGCGTGATGCCGGCGCGAGTGATCGAGAGCGCCGACCACTTCGAGCCCTGGATGTGCGGCGTGGAGGTGCGCGGGGCGTGGATCCCCGTGGCCGGCCTCGACGTGGTGCGCGATGCCCGCGGCCGCTTCATGGTGCTCGAGGACAACGTGCGCACGCCGTCCGGCCTGGCCTACGCGGAGGTGGCCCGCGACGTGGTCGGCGGGCTGCTCGAGGCGCCCGGCGCGCCCGGCTTCGACGCCGCCTACGAGGTCCTGGGCGAGGCGCTGCGCGCGGCCGCCCCGGAGGGCGTCGGCGACCCCCGCGTGGTGCTGCTCTCGGACGGACCGGACAACAGCGCCTGGTTCGAGCACCGCCGGATCGCCCGGCGCCTGGGGATCGCGATCGCCACCCTCGCCGACCTCGACGTCCGCGAGGTGGACGTGATCTACCGGCGCACCGACGTCGACTGCCTCCGCAACCCCAACGGCCGCTCGACCGAGCTGGTGTCCCTGCTCGGCCCGATCCGCCGCGGCGCAATCGGCGTCGTCAACCCGCCCGGCACGGGAGTGGCCGACGACAAGCTCGTGCACGCCTACGTGGAGGAGATGGTCCGCTTCTACCTCGGCGAGGAGCCGCTGCTGCGCTCGGTGCCCACGTACGACCTGGCCGAGCCGTCCACGCTCGCGTACGTGCTCGGCCGCTTGGACGAGGTCGTGGTCAAGCCGCGCGCGGACTACGGCGGCCGCGGGGTCGTGATCGGCCCGCACGCGCGCGAGCACGACCTGGCCCAGGTGGCGAAGATGATCTCCGCCCGGCCCGACCGCTTCATCGCCCAGGAGACGATCCCGCTCTCGCGCCACCCGACCGTGTGCGACGGCCGGCTCGAGCCCCGCCACGTCGATCTCCGCTCTTTCGTCCTGACCGCCGGAGAGCATGTCCACGTCGTTCCCGGAGGGCTCACGCGCGTGGCCCTCGATCGGGGTGCGCTCGTGGTCAACAGCTCCCAGAACGGAGGGGGGAAGGACACATGGATCGGGACGTGAGCAGGCGGCCCCTGATCGGCATCAGCACCTCGGAGGTGCGCGGGCCGGACGAGTTCAAGCCGAAGCCCCAGGGCGACCCGCCGCGCAAGGACCTCGCGCTGGGCTACCGCTACTTCGAGGCCATCGAGCGGGCGGGCGGGGTCCCGGTGATCCTGCCGCCCCTGGCCGAGGTCGCGGTCGAGCCCCTGCTGGCGCGGCTGGACGGGCTCTGCCTGGCGGGCGGGCCCGACATCGACCCCGGCAGCTACGGCGGGTCCCGCCACCCGGCGCTCGGGCCGACCGAGCCCGAGATCGACCGCTTCGAGATGCGGATCACCTCGGCCGCGCTCGATCGCCGCATGCCGATCTTCGCCATCTGCCGCGGGCTCCAGATCGTCAACGTGGTCCTGGGCGGCAGCCTGCGCATGCACCTGCCCGAGGAGCGCGCCGACCTGCTCGTGCACCGGCGCATCGGCGACGAGGGGCCGGTGGCCACCCACGAGGTGCGCGTGGACGAGGAGAGCGTCCTGGGGCGGGTCTACGGCAGCGAGCCGCTGATCGTCAACTCGTACCACCACCAGGCCATCCGCGAGCTCGGCCGCGGGCTGCGGGCGGTGGCCCACTCCGGCGACGGGGTGATCGAGGGGGCCGAGATGCGCGGACCCGGTTTCGTGGTCGGCGTCCAGTGGCATGCCGAGTGCATGGCGGGGCCGCGGCACGACGGGCTGTACGAGGCGTTCGTGGACGCGTCCCGCGCCGCGAGCGGGACGGCCAGGGAGCGGCTGGCGGCGTGACCACCGCCGGCGTCCCCGTCGCGCACGCCTCGCGGCCGGCCTGGGCCGAGTGGCGGGGGCGCGCGACCGCGTACACGGTCGGGATCGAGGAGGAGGCGATGCTCCTCGACCCGGTCGGCTGGAACCTCTCGCAGACGTGCGAGGAGGTGCTCGGGGAGCTGCCGACCGACGTCGCCGCGTGCGCCACGGCGGAGACGCACGGGTCCGCCCTCGAGATCGCCACCGCTGTCCATCCCTCGATCCGGGCCGCGGTGGACGAGCTGTACGCGCTGCGGGTGGGGCTGGCCGAGGCGCTGGCCGACCGCGGGCTGTCGGTGGCCAGCGCGGGCACGCACCCGTTCGCGGTGTGGAGCGACATCTCGGTCTCGCGCGGCGAGCGCTACCAGTTCCTGTACGGGTCGCTGCGGGAGCTGGCCCGGCGCGAGCCGACGCACGCGCTGCACGTGCACGTGGGCGTGCCGGAGCCGGAGGACGCGATGCGGGTGGCCAACCGCCTTCGGGCGCACCTGCCGCTGCTGCTCGCGCTGTCCGGCAGCTCGCCGTTCTGGCAGGGCCGCGACTCCGGGCTCGCCTCGGCGCGGACGCCGCTCTTCCAGGCCTTCCCGCGCGTCGGGATCCCGCGCGCCTTCCGCGACTACGACGAGTGGGTCGAGACGGTCGAGATGCTCGTGCGCTGCGACGCGTTCCCCGACCCCTCGTTCATCTGGTGGGACGTGCGGCTCCAGCCGCGCTTCGGCACGGTCGAGGTGCGGATCATGGACGCGCAGCCGCGCGTGGCCGACACGGCCGGGCTGGCGGCGCTGGTCCAGTGCCTGGTCCGGCTCGAGCTCGAGGAGGGCTACGTCTCCGAGGCGCTGCTCGAGGCGCCCGAGGCGATCGACGAGAACCGCTTCCTCGCCGCCCGCGACGGGATGGCCGCGTCGTTCGTCGACCCGGAGCGGCAGCTCGCCATGCCGGCGCGCCCGCTCGCGTACGAGCTGCTCGAGGCCTGCGAGCCGCACGCGCGCGAGCTCGGGTGCTCGCGCGAGCTGGCCGAGGTCCGCCGCCTGATCCAGATGCCGGGCGCCGCCTGGCAGCGCTTCCGCGCCTCCTCGCGGGGCCTGAAGGGGCTGCTGGCCGACCTGGCCGACGCCTACGTCGACTTCGGCCGCTGAGCCTCCGCGTAGCCGCGGGCGAAGGCGCTCGCGGCGCGATGCTCGTCGAGCCGCCGGTCGAGTCCGCGGTAGCCGAGGCGGCTGAGCGCGGCGGCTCCCGCCGCCTTCACGTGGCCGATCCGCCGCA
>JALZEZ010000276.1 GCA_030861775.1 Actinomycetota bacterium | reverse complement strand
ACACCGGCCCGCAGGGACCGCAGGGCGAGATCGGCCCAACCGGCCCCGCCGGGCCGCAGGGCGACACCGGCCCCGCCGGCCCGACCGGCCAGACCGGCGACACCGGCCCGCAGGGCCCCCAGGGCTCGACCGGCCCCCAGGGCTCGACCGGCGCGCAGGGGCCGCAGGGCCCGACCGGTCCCCAGGGCCCGCAGGGGCCCCAGGGCCCGCAGGGACCCCAGGGACCACAGGGCCCCGCCGGCACCTACATGTGGGGCGTCATGTCCGACACCGGCACGCTCGTCCGCAACTACAACGTGACCAGCGCGTCGCGCACGAACGTTGGCGACTACCGCATCACCGCTCCGGCGAGCATCGCCAACTGCGCCTACATCGCGCACGTGGCGGACCCCGGTGAGTCCGGCGGCAGCGTCGGCTTCGTCCGCACCCGCCGCCCGCCCGGCGAGAACAACAAGCTGATGGTGGAGACGTTCGACCTCAGCGGCAACGCCTCCGACCGCCCGTTCCACTTCGCCGTCTATTGCTAGGCATGTCGCCCGCGCCCCGGCATAGCCAGCCCGGCCCCGGCGCCGTCGGCGAGCGCAGCGCACGGGCGATCGCCGCGCTCCGCGGCGCCGCGATCGTCGCGACGGCGGTCTACGCGGTCTGCCTGCTGAGCGGACTCGGCGACGGCTGGGGCGGGACCGCCCCGCACTGGGTGAACGCCTCGCTGCTGGCCACCGCCGCGTTCCTGTGCCTCGCGCGCTCGCTCATGGTGGGCGCTCAGCGCGCCGCCTGGCTCGTGTCGGCCCTGGCCCTGTCGAGCTGGACCGCGGGCGAGGTCCTGTTCGCCCTGACCAACTCGAGCGCGCCGTTCTCGACGGCCAACATCCTGTCGCTCGCGTTCTACCCGCTCGCGTGCATGGCGCTCGCCCTGCTCCTGCGCGCGCAGCTCGAGACCTTCTTCACGACGCTCTGGCTCGATGGCCTGGCCGGCGCGCTGTCGGCCTCGGCGCTGGTGGCGGCGTTCGTCTTCCCGCCCGTGCTGGCGAACGTGAGCGGGACCACGATCGAGATCCTCGGGACGATCAGCTACCCGCTGGCCGACCTGCTCATGGTGGCCTTCGTGCTGTTCGTGCTGGCGATGACCGGCTGGCGCCCAGGTCCCGCCCTCGGCGGCGCGTCGATGGCCTTCGTGGTGATCGCGATCACCGACGCCTTCTCGCTCTGGTCCGCGGCCACCAGCAACACGATCCGCAACGAGCTCGACTGGCTCTGGCCCGCCGCCGCCCTCGGCGTGGCCGAGGTGGCGTGGCGCGCCGCCCCGCAGACGAAGCGGGTCAGCGGCACCAGCCTCCGCCTGCTCATGTTCCCGGTCGTCGTCTCGCTGACGGCCCTCGGCCTGCTCCTCTCCGGCCTGCTCCAGGAGCTCCACATCGCCGGCTACGAGCTCGCCACCTCCTCGCTGTTCCTGATCGTGGTTCGCCTGGCCCTGACCGTGCTCGAGAACCTCCAGATCGCGGACGCCTCGAAGCGCGAGGCCCTCACCGACGCGCTCACCGGCCTCGGCAACCGCCGCCGCCTGATGATCGACGTCGAGACCGCGCTGGAGCGGCCCGACGGCCACTCGATCCTCGTGCTCTACGACCTGGACGGCTTCAAGGGCTACAACGACACCTTCGGCCACCCGGCCGGCGACGCGCTCCTGGCCCGCCTCGGCCGAGCGCTCGCCGACGCCGTCGTGGGCTACGGCACCGCCTACCGCCCGGGCGGCGACGAGTTCTGCGCCCTGATCGAGGCGGACAGCCAGCACCTGCCGGGCAAGATCGCCGACACGGTGGCGGCCCTCTCGGAGCGCGGCCGCGGGTTCTCGGTCACGCCCTCGTACGGGTCGGTCATCATCCCCGAGGAGGCGCGCGACGTGACGCTCGCCCTCCAGCTCGCCGACAAGCGCCTCTACGAGCAGAAGGGCGACCGCCGCCGCGCCCGCGACGGCGCGCAGGTCCGCGACGTGCTCATGCAGGCCCTGCGCGAGCGCCGCCCGGACCTCGACGAGCACATCGGCGGCGTGGCCTCGCTGGCCCACGCGGTGGCGCAGCGCTTCGAGATGAACACCGAGCAGGTCGACGAGGTGACCAAGGCGGCCGAGCTGCACGACATCGGCAAGATGGCGGTGCCGGACGCGATCCTCGAGAAGCCCGCGTCGCTCGACGACCGCGAGCGCGCGATGATCAAGCAGCACACGGTCGTCGGCGAGCGGATCCTGGCCGTCGCGCCGTCGCTGCGGAAGATCGGCAAGCTCGTGCGCTTCTCGCACGAGCGCTGGGACGGCACCGGCTACCCGGACAAGCTCAGCGGCGAGGAGATCCCGCTGGGCGCCCGGATCATCGCCGTCTGCGACGCCTTCGACGCGATGACCACCGACCGGCCCTACCAGCCCGCCATCTCGCTCGACGAGGCGCTCGACGAGCTCCGCCGCTGCGCGGGCACTCAGTTCGACCCGCAGGTCGTCGAGCTGTTCTGCCAGGAGGCCGAGTCGGTGCTGAGCGACATCGAGCCGTTCGACGAGGTCGAGGGCGCCGCCGACCAGGGGCTCGACGAGCTCGTGCTGCGCGTGCCCGAGCCCGAGCTCGACCCGGTCGCCGAAGAGCGCGACTGACGCACCCGCGGGCGAGCCCGCGAAGCCCCTTCTGCAAGTTGGCGCCCAAGCCCTCGTGCTGGGCTAAAGCTTGCATGCACGGATGCCGAAGGGGCCCGTGGCTCGAACATGTGTCCAAGTTCTCCGGAATCGGTTAACGTCGCCCCCGCCCCCCGCGTTCGTGCACGGAACGCACGCACGACGCGCGTGTCGGACTCGACACAAGGAGGTACCCCTATGGCAAGGCCCGCCATGTCCGCGAGGAAGTTGATCCTCGCTCCGCTCCTCGCCGCCGCCCTGCTCGTCACGCCGCTCCCCTCGAGCGCCGACGACGTTGCGTCCAACCAGCACGGGCAGCGCATGTCCGGCGGCAAGGCGACGCTCTCCCCCGCCGGCAACCCGCCGGATCACGCCGGTCCCCCGGCCGGCGCCGGCAGCGGCCGCCGCATCCGCTAGGCGGAACGGCCCGCGCTCATGCGCCAATCGGGGAGCGGCGACAGCCGCTTCCGCGCCTACACCCTCGCCCTCGTCGCGCTCGCCGCGCTCGCCCTGGCGGTCGCCGCGAGCGACGGTTGGCACGTGGACGACCCGGCGGCCTTCGCCGTGCTGGCGGCGTTCACCCTCACGGGCGAGTTGCTGTGCGTGCCCATGCCGCGGCGCGGCAGCTTCGAGGACGTGACGCTCTCCCCCGCGTTCGCGTTCGCGATCCTCGTGCTGTTCGGGCCGCTCCCGGCGGTGGCGGTCTACGCCGCCGCCTGCCTCGTCGTCGAGGTGCGCGAGCGGACCAAGCCGGTGAAGGCCGCGTTCAACGTGGCCCAGTACACGCTGTCGATGTCGGTCGCCGCGGGGGCGCTCGCCCTGGCCACCGGCGGCGGGCCGGTGGACTCGGTCACGCACGAGCTGCTCGCGGTGCTAGCCGCCGGGGCCGCGTTCTTCGTGACGGACAACGTGCTCACGGGGATCGGCGTGGCCCTGCTCCAGGGCGGCGGCTACCTCTCCGCGATCGCCCGCGACGCGACCTTCCATGCCTGGACCACCGGCTCGCTGGTGGCCTGCGGGCCCGTGGCGGCGGTGGTGGCCGACGCCAGCCCGCTGCTCGTGCCGCTCCTGTCGCTGCCGATGTTCGCGATCTACGTGGGCGGGCGCGCCGCCGTCGCCCACAGCCACCGGCTGCTGCACGACGAGCTGACCGAGCTGCCGAACCGGCGGCTGTTCCGGCACGAGCTGGCGGCGGAGATCGCGACGGCGGGGGCGACCGGGGGCTCGGTGGTCGTGGTCGTGGTGAACCTGTCCGACTTCCGCTCGGTGAACGAGGCGCTCGGCCACCGGCAGGGCGACGCCCTGCTCGAGAAGGTCGGCCCGCGGCTCGAGTCGATGCTGCGTGACGGCGACCTGCTGGCCCGGCTCGGCGGCGACGAGTTCGGGATCCTGCGCTCCAGCCGCTCGCTGGCCACCCCGGCGGACCTGGCCGCGCTGGTCGGCCAGGCGCTCGCCGCGCCGTTCGAGGTGGCCGGCATCTCGCTGGAGGTCCACGCGGTGGCCGGCGCCGCGAGCTGGCCGGGCCACGGCAACGACGCCGACGAGCTGCTGCGCAACGCCGACGCCGCCCTGCACCGGGCCAAGGAGGAGCGCCTTCCCCACTGCGTGTACGAGCCCGAGCTCGACGATCGCAGCGTGGACCGGCTGGTGCTGGCCGGCCAGCTCGGGCGGGCGATCGAGAACGGCGAGCTGTACGTGCGCTACCAGCCCAAGCTGGCGGTGGCCGCGGAGCGCACCGACATGGTCGAGGCGCTCGTGCGCTGGCGCCATCCCGAGCTCGGCGAGATACAGCCGGACGGGTTCATCCCCCTCGCTGAGCGCACCGGGCTGATCCGCGCGCTCACGGCCGAGGTCCTGCGCGAGTCGCTGCGTCAGTGTGCGCGCTGGCGGCTGGCCGGGCTCGAGCTGCGGGTGTCGGTGAACCTCTCGCCGCGCAGCCTGCTCGACGGGGAGCTGCCGGCCCGGGTGGAGTCCGCGCTCGCCGACGCCGGCCTCGAGGCCGGCGTGCTCCAGCTCGAGGTGACCGAGACCAGCATCGTGACCGACGCCCCGCGCGCCCGCGAGGTGCTTGGCCGGCTGCGGGAGGTCGGCGTCTCGATCGCCATCGACGACTTCGGCACCGGCTACTCCTCGCTCGCTCAGCTCCAGTCGCTGCCCGTGGACGAGATCAAGATCGACCGCTCGTTCGTGATCGGGATGCGCTCCGACGAGGGCAACGCCGCGATCGTCCGCTCCACCATCGACCTGGGGCGCAACCTGGGCCTGGCCGTGACGGCCGAGGGCGTGGAGGACGAGGCCACCGCGATGCAGCTCGCCCGGCTGGGCTGCGACTACCTCCAGGGCTACCACCTCGGGCCGCCGCTGACGGCCGACGGCTGTCGCGAGTTGCTCAGCGAGCGCCTGCACTCCCACCGCTCGGTGCTGCGGCCGGGCGGCGGCCTGCGCTTCGGCTCCGCGCGCGAGGGCGACGAGGTCGCCACCGGGGCGGGCGGAGCGTGATGCGGCGGCTCCCGGTCGCGGCCGTGCTGGCG
>JALZEZ010000062.1 GCA_030861775.1 Actinomycetota bacterium | reverse complement strand
GAGCAGGCCAGGCCCGGCGGCGCCCCCCGCATGGCCCTTCCCAGGCGGGCCAGGGCGGCGTGCGCCTCCGCCTCGAAGCCCGCGCTCCCTCGGGCTCCGTCCACCGCACCGCGCGCGCCCACCCCTCGCACGGTCCTGGCGAGCCGCTCGATCGCCGCGGCGTCGAGGCCCTCCGCGCGCAGCGATTCGACACAGCTCGCGAGCACCTCGCCGAGCGCCGCGGCGCTCTCCTCGGGCGTTCGCGAGGTGCCGACGTGCAGCGCGACCTCGCGCAGGCCGTTCATGAGCGGGTTCACGACGAGGAGCGAGATGGCATGCCGGTACGCGGGGTCCAGCCGCATGTCGCGGGCGATCCGCGGGCTGTACTGGTAGTACTCGCGGTCGATCTGCGCGAACACGTCGCGTACGAGCAGCGAGCGGCGCAGGACGCCGTCGCGATGCGACTGGAGACGGACGACCTGCTCCGCCGCCGGAGACCCGTACGCCGCGGTGACGACGAGGCATCCGCCGCCGGTGCTGCCGCTTCCGGGAGCGGTCATGGAGGGGACGAAGCCACACCCGCCGGCGTGGTTGTTCGGATCGCGCAAGGTGATCGCGAGAGCGGACCTGAGCCAGTTCTCCTCGGTTATCGCCTGTGGCTCGGGCGCCGCCGCCAGCGTCCCGGCGTTGAGATGGAAGGCGTGGGAGAGCTCGTGGAAGAGCAGCACCGAGTTCGGGAAGACGATCTGGTTGCCGCCAGTGTCGTGGACGAAGTAGCCGGTGTTGTTGCACTGGGTGACGTCGTAGATGATCGCGATGCGAACCCCGTCGGACGGGAAGGTGCGGCCCGCCATCTGCGACACCGGCACGCCGGTGTCGGCGAACACGAACGAGCTGTTGACGCCCGCGACGACGATCGGCGTGCCGCCCACGTTCGCGAGGGCGTTGATCCTGTTGCGAACGTTCCCGCCGCTTCCCGAGTAGGCCACCCGGACGACGGTGGTGTCCCCGGCCACGGCGTTGAAGCTGATCCCGCCGCCACCCGTGAGCGTGGCGGTCAGGTCGATCTGGACGTTGCCCGTGAACGCGGTGGTCGTGTCGATGAAGAGCGCCAGCCTCCCCGCCCTCCCGGTCGATCATCCCAGGCAGCGGAGTCTGCCTCCTGGGTTTTGCCCTAGCAATCCCCCTGACGGGGGGTCAGTCGCGCGGCTGGGAGCGGTACGGGGAGGCCCCGCCGGCGATCGCCGCGGCGTAGGGCGCCTCGCCGCGCAGCACGCGCGCCGAGTAATCCTCGAACGTGCCGTCGAGGATCGCGGCCCGCAGGCCGTCCATCAGCGCCTTCATGAAGGTCAGGTTGTGCAGCGTGATCAGGCGGGCGCCGGTCAGCTCCTTGGTCCGGGCCAGGTGGTGCAGGTAGCCGCGGGTGTGCTCGCGGCAGGCCGGGCACGGGCAGCCGTCCGCGATCGGCTCGCGGCTCTCGCGCCAGCGCGACTTGGCCAGGTCGAGCCGCCAGCGGTTCTCGGGGTCCGGCACCATCGCCGTCCCGTGTCGCGCCAGGCGGGTGGGCGTGGCGCAGTCGAAGGTGTCGATGCCCGCCGCCACGCCGGCCACCAGGTCGTCCACGTCGCCGATCCCGAGCAGGTGGCGCGGCCGCTCGTCCGGCAGCGGCTCGAGCGACCAGCGCACGACCTCCTGCATCGCGGCCTTCTCCTGCCCCAGCGACCCGCCCACGGCGATGCCGTCCACCTCGCTGGCCGCCACCCGCTCGGCGGACTCGCGGCGCAGGTCCTCGTACACCCCGCCCTGCACGATGCCCATGAAGAGCTGCCCCGGCGGCGTGTGCTCGCGGCGCCAGGAGATGCAGCGGTCGAGCCAGCGGTGGGTGCGCTCGGTGGCGCGGGCGGTGTAGTCGCGGTCGACGTGGAACGGGGTGCACTCGTCGAAGGCCAGCGCCACGTCGGAGCCCAGCGCGGCCTGGATCTCCATCGACGTCTCCGGCCCCATGAAGTGCTCGTCGCCGTTCACGTACGAGCGGAAGCGCACGCCCTCCTCCTCGATCGAGAGGATGCGGCTCTGGCGCTCGCCGCGGCGGCGCTTGATCTCCTCGGCCACCGAGCCGTGCCCCATCGAGAAGACCTGGAAGCCGCCGGAGTCGGTGATGATCGGCCGCCGCCAGGCCATGAACTCGTGCAGGCCGCCCATGCGCTCGATCAGCTCGTGCCCGGGCTCGAGGAGGAGGTGGAAGGTGTTGCCGAGCACCATGTCGTAGCCGAGCTCGGCCACCTCGGCCGCGTGCAGCGAGCGCACGGTCGCGGTGGAGGCGAGCGGCACGAAGGCCGGGGTGCGCACCTCGCCGTGCGCGCAACGAAGGACGCCCGCCCGGGCGGACCCCGAGCGGGCGCTTATCTCGAGCGGGGTGCTTGCGGGCACCCGGTCAGCCTACGGCCGCAGCGCGGCTACCCCTCGATCACGGGGGGCTTCCCGTTGCCGTTCGCGTGGGCCGCGTTGATCTGGACCCGCCGCGGCTGGCGCTCCTCCGGCTTCGGGATCCGGACCGCCAGCACGCCCCTGTCGAACTCCGCGGTCACCGCGTCGGGATCGATCCCGTCCGGCAGCGAGAGCGCCCGGCTGAACTGGCCGGTGGCGCGCTCGACGCGGTACCAGCCGCGCTCGCGCCTCTCGTACTCGGACTTGCGCTCGCCGGAGATCGTCAGCGTGTTGTCGCGGATCTCGATGGCCACGTCCTCCTCCGAGAGCCCCGGAAGGTCGGCCTTGAGCAGGAAGTGGTCGTCGGCCTCGACGAGGTCCATCGCCGGCACCCAGCGCTGGGCGGTACGCGACTCGTCGAACAGCGTGTTGAAGAGACGGTTGAACTCGCTCGAGAACGGCTCGGGCTTCATCAGAAGGGTCATCGAACACCTCCATCAGATAGTGCTCAAAAAGGGGTCTGACCCCTTTTTAACGTTCCTGTAACGGTCGGTTCGCCGTTACACGGCCGTATTGTAGAAACCTCAGTCGATGCTTGTCAACTTTGCTGCGCGCTATCGAGGCAGGATCGTCACGTTCCGGCGGTAGTGACGGGTGCGCACCGGGAGATCCTCGTTGTGCCTGGCGACGATCCTGATGCGCTGGCGCCGTCCGGCCCGGAGGGAGTCGAGGATGCGGTCCGGGAGGCGGAAGCCGAACGTGCGCGGGACGCCCGGTCGCAGGCGGACGACCCGGACCTTCTCGCCCGTGTAGGTCGTCGTCTCGATCGACATGTCGCAGCCGCGCGGGCAGCTCACTCGCACGCGGGCCGAGCCGCCGCGGGTCACGCGCCCGGCGCTCGAGAGGATCCGGATCGGGCAGTTCGGCACGCCGAACGTCGGCGGCTTCGCCGGCGCCTCGCCCTCGGTGTACATCACGCGGTCCAGGCAGTCGGTCCGCGTGAACACCAGCGTCGTGCCGTCGTAGTCGAAGCCCCGGAGCATGCCGGCGTGGGCGAAGCGGGCGACGGTCGTGGCCGCCACCCCGCTGGGGTCGGTGGTGGCGAGCTCGATCCCGCGCGTGCCGAAGCGGCGGGCGAAGGCGATCGCGCCCCCGGACATCCGCACCTCCGGCTGGCAGGCCTCGAGCGGGAGCACGAAGGCCGTCGGGGTGGACTGCTGGTAGGTCGCCATCCCCACGTTGTCCCGGCACGGGAGCCCCCACGCGGTCGGCGGCTGGGTGCCGGTCGCCGAGACGAGCTGGCCGTCGGCCTGGAGGTCGAAGTGGTGAGTGAAGGCCGACCCGTGGAGCGGGGCGGTGTCGCTGCCGCTCACGCGGTAGGCCTCGCCGCCCGCCACCCAGTCGTGGACCACGATCTGGCGCTCCGGCGAGGCGGGCGGGTGCTGCTCGTCGAAGTTGACCCCGTAGGCCAGGTAGCGGCCGGCCAGCTCGACCCGGCCGGTGAAGGCCGCGGGCACCGTCCGGGTGGGTACCGGGGCGGCCGGGGCGAGGTCGCGGACCACGATGCCGCTGCCCAGCGCGGTGCCCTGGGGGCAGCTCGCCGGCTGATACGCCACGGCGCTCCCGCTGGCCGCGAGGCGCACCACGTTCGGGTCGCTCGGGCAGTCGAGCAGCGTCTCGTTCTCGTCGCCCTCCGCGCCGGTGACGATCCTGCCGCCGAGGTCCTCGGCGTCGATCTCGCCGAGCTCGGCCAGGGCGTTGCCGTAGATCCAGCGCTCGGCGGACGCGGCGAACTCCTCGTACTGGAAGAAGCGGTCCCCGCCGCCCGGACCCGGCAGCCGCGCGATCACGCGCGTTCGCGACGGCGTGGCCTCGACCACCTCGCGGCGCCCACCGCTGCCGATGCGGGTGTAGATGACGGTCCCGCGGTCGATCGCGAACTGGTCGTCGCTCGTGAGCAGGACGCGGCCCAGGTTCCGGGCGGCGCCGGCCGGCGGCGCCAGCGCCGCGAGAGCCACGAGCGCGGCGAGGACCGGCAGGGCCAGGCGCCGAGGTGCCATCGCCCCGCGGACGCTACCGCATCAGAAGCGAGCGGCCGGTCATCTCCTCCGGCTGCTCCTGCCCCAGCAGGTCGAGCACTGTCGGGGCCACGTCGGCGAGCACGCCGCCGTCGCGCAGCTCGCCCACGTCGGACGTGATCACCAGCGGGACGGGATTGAGCGAGTGGGCCGTATTGGGGCTCCCGTCGGGCTCGAGCATGTGGTCGGCGTTGCCGTGGTCGGCGGTCACCACGCAGGCGCCGCCGGACTCGTGCACCGCCGCGACCACGTCCCCGAGGCAGGCGTCCACCGTCTCGACCGCCTCGACCGCGGCCGGGATCGAGCCCGTGTGGCCGACCATGTCCGGGTTCGCGAAGTTGATGATCCCGAAGCCGAACCGCCCCGACCGCCAGCGCTCGGTGAAGGCGTCGGCGGCGGCGCGCGCGCTCATCTCGGGCTTGTGGTCGTAGGTGGGGACGTCGCGCGGGGAGTCCACCAGGCAGCGCTCCTCGCCCTCGTACGGGTCCTCCTCGCCGCCGTTGAAGAAGTACGTCACGTGCGCGTACTTCTCGGTCTCGGCCACGTGGAGCTGCTCGACGCCGCGCTCGGCCAGCGTCGCGGCCAGGGTGGTGCCGGGCCGCTCCGGCGGGAACGCGACCGGGAACGTGTACTCCTCCTGGTACTCGGTGAGCGTCGTGAGCCGGTGGCCGGCCTCCGCGAGCCTCTCGCTGAGCTGGCGCGCGCGGTCGGGGCGGAAGTTGAAGAAGATCAGCGAGTCGCCCGCGCGCACCGGGGCGCCGCCTCCGACCAGCGTGGGCTTGACGAACTCGTCGGTCTCGCCGCGCTCGTAGGCGGCGCGCACCGCCGCCACGCCGCTGTCGGCCGGCGGCTGGTCCGAGCGCCCGTCGACGATCGCGTCGAGGGCGAGCTGGGTGCGGTCCCAGCGCCGGTCGCGGTCCATCGCGTAGTAGCGCCCGCTCACGGTGGCGATCCGCCCGCCCGCGGCGCCCAGCCACTCCTCGGCCGTGCCCACGTAGCCCGCGCCGGAGTCCGGCAGCGTGTCGCGCCCGTCGGTGAAGGCGTGCACGACCAGCTCCCCCACGCCCCGGTCCGCGGCCAGGTCGATCAGCGCGCGCAGGTGACCCATGCTCGCGTGCACGCCGCCCTCGGACACGAGGCCGAGCAGGTGCACCCGCTCCGCGTCCATCGCCTCGCGCAGCACGGCATTCGCGGCGAACGACCCGTCCTCGATCGCGTCGTCGATCCGGGTCAGGTCCTGGCGCACGACCGCCCCGGCGCCGAGGTTGAGGTGGCCGACCTCGGAGTTGCCCATCTGGCCCTCGGGCAGGCCGACCGCGCGGCCGCAGGCGGTGAGCTGGGTGCGCGGGTGGCTGCGCCAGAGCTCGTCGAAGACCGGCGTGTCGGCCAGCTCCACCGCGTTGCCCGGCCCGGGCGGGGCCAGGCCCCAGCCGTCGAGGATGACCAGCGCGACCGAGGGGACGCTCAGGGGGTCGCCGCCTCGACGATCTTCGCGAACTCGGCCGGGTCGAGGCTGGCCCCGCCCACCAGGCCGCCGTCCACGTTCGGCTGGGACAGGAGCTCCGCCGCGTTCTCGGCCTTCATGCTGCCGCCGTAGAGGATGCGCACGCGATCGGCCGCCTCCTTCGAGCGGTCGCCGACCAGCGCGCGGATGAACGCGATCGCCTCCTCGGCCTGCTCGGGGGTGGCGTTGCGGCCGGTCCCGATGGCCCAGATCGGCTCGTAGGCGATGACCACGTCGCCCAGCCGCTCGTCCGCCACCTTCTCGAGGCCCTCCTGGACCTGGTGGCGGAGCTTGCGCTGGGTCTCGTCGGCGTCGCGCTCCTCCTCGGACTCGCCCACGCACAGGATCGGCTCGAGCCCGGCGTCCAGCGCGGCCGGGACCTTCTCCTGGAGCGCGCGGTCGGTCTCGCCGCAGTCGCGGCGGCGCTCGGAGTGGCCGAGCACCACGCCGTCCACGCCCAGCTCGGCCAGCATCGGGGCGGACACCTCGCCGGTGAACGCGCCCTCCTTCGCCTGGTGCATGTTCTGCGCCAGCACCTTCACGCCGGAGCCCTCGGCCTTCTCCACCGCCTTCGCCAGCGCGGTGAACGGCACGCACAGGCCGACCGTCACGTGGTTGCCGACCGGCAGGCGCCCCAGCAGGCGCCCGATGTACTCCTCGGTCTCCGAGACCGACTTGTACATCTTCCAGTTGCCGGCTACGTAGGGGGTACGGGAATCAGGCATCGTCGAGGGCCTCCACGCCCGGCAGCGGCTTCCCCTCGAGCAACTCGAGCGACGCCCCGCCACCGGTCGAGAGATGGGTTACCCGATCCGCCAGGCCGAATCTCACGAGCGCGGCGGCTGAGTCGCCGCCGCCGACCACCGTCTTGCCCGGCGCCGCCGCCACGGCCTCGGCCACGCGGCGGGTGCCGCCTGCGAACGGCTCCATCTCGAAGGCGCCCATCGGCCCGTTCCAGAACACCGTGCCGGCCTTGGCGATCTCGTCGGCGTAGACCTCGCGGGTCTCGCGGCCCACGTCCAGGCCCATCCAGCCCGCGGAGACCGAGACCTCGTTCGTCTCGCGCACCTCGGCGGCGGCGTCGAAGCGGTCGCCGAGCACCAGGTCGGTGGGCAGCATCAGCCGGCAGCGGGAGCCCTCGGACTTGACCAGCGCCTCGCGGGCGAGGTCCACCCCCTCCTCCTCCACCAGCGAGTCGCCGGTGTCCTTGCCCTGCGCGCGGAAGAAGCTGAAGCACATGGCGCCGCCGATCAGCAGCACGTCGGCCAGGTCGAGGAAGCGGTCGATCAGGCCCACCTTGTCGGTCACCTTCGCACCGCCCAGGACCACGACCAGCGGGCGGTCGGGGCTCTCGACGATCTCGGTGAGCGTGCGCACCTCGCGCTCCAGCAGCGGGCCGGCGACGGACGGGAGGAACTCGGTCACGCCGACTGTCGAGGCGTGCGCGCGGTGGGCCGCGCCGAAGGCGTCGTTGACGTACAGCTCGGCCAGCTCCGCGAGCTGCTCGGCGAGGCCGCGGTCGTTCTTGGTCTCGCCTCTCTCCCAGCGGGTGTTCTCGAGCACCAGCACCTCGCCGGGGTCGAGCCGCGCGGCGCCGCGGCGGGCCTCCGGGCCGACGACCTCGGGCGCCTGGTACACGCGCGACCCGAGCAGCTCGCCGAGCCGGTGCGAGACCGGGGCCAGCGACGTGACCGGGTCCTGCCCCTTCGGGCGGCCCAGGTGCGAGCAGAGGATCACGCGCGCGTCGCGCTCGCGCAGCATCTCGATCGCGGGCAGGGCGGCACGGATGCGCGTCTCGTCCGCCACCCGGCCGTCCTCGAGCGGCACGTTGAGGTCCGCCCGGACGAGCACCGGACGGCCCGTCTCGATCTCGATGTCGTGCAACGTCTTCTTGCCGAAGCCGGCCACCGGCCTACAGGACCCGCTGGGCGAGCTCCACTACGCGGTTCGAGTAGCCCCACTCGTTGTCGTACCAGGCGATGACCTTGACCAGCTTCCCCTCCAGCACCATCGTCAGCTGGGCGTCGAAGATCGACGAGTACGGCGAGCTGACGATGTCGGTCGAGACGATCGGGTCCTCGGTGTACTGGAGGATGCCCTCGAAGTCGCCGGTGTCGGCGCGCTCGCGGAAGGCCTGGTTGATCTCCTCCACGGAGGTCTCGCGGGAGGAGGTGAAGACGAGGTCCACGACCGAGCCGGTGGGGATCGGGGCGCGGACGGCGATGCCGTTGAGCTTGCCCTGGAGCTCCGGGATCACGAGCCCGATGGCCTTCGCGGCGCCGGTGGAGGTGGGCACCAGGTTGATCGCGGCGGCGCGGGCGCGGCGGAGGTCCTTGTGCGGGAGGTCCTGGAGGTTCTGGTCGGCGGTGTAGGCGTGGATCGTGGTCATCACGCCGTGCTCGATGCCGACGGTCTCGTGGAGCACCTTCGCCACCGGCGCGAGGCAGTTCGTGGTGCAGGAGGCGTTCGAGATGACGTGGTGGCTGTCGCGGTCGTAGTCGGACTCGAAGTTCACGCCGAGCGCGACGGTCACGTCCGGGCCCTTGGCCGGGGCGGAGATGATGACCTTCTTGGCGCCGGCGTCGAGGTGCTTGGCGGCGTTCTCGCGGTCGGTGAAGAGCCCGGTGGACTCGATCACGATGTCGGCGCCGGCGTCGGCCCAGGGCAGCGCGGCCGGGTCGCGCTCGGAGAAGACGCGCAGCTCCTTGCCGTCGATCCGGATGCCGGTGTCGGTGGCCTCGACCTCGGCGTCGAGCGGTCCGAGGATCGAGTCGTACTTGAGCAGGTGGGCGAGCGTCTTGGTGTCGGTGATGTCGTTGACGCCGACCCAGTCGATGTCCGCGCCCCGCGCATGGGCGGCCCGCCAGACGTTCCGTCCGATCCGGCCAAAGCCGTTGATCCCCACCTGCACCGCCATCCAACTCGTCCTTTCTCGCGACTACGGGGCCGCTCCGGCCCCGCCGGTTAAACCTATCAGCGGCCCCATCGCTGGATCGCTTACGGCGAGCACTTAGGGAGAGGGATCCGGCGCCGCGGCGAGCGCGGGAACAGTTGACTACCCCATAGGGTCGCTAACTGTTCCCGCGGCGGTCGGAACCCCTCCCTAAGTGCAAACGGGAGCGGCCGGGACCCGCCGGGCCTCGCCCGAGCGGAGCGCCCTACGGCTTGCGCGGCGGCTTGTCCGTATCGCGGTGGACCACGTCCACCAGGTAGTCGCCGTCCTCGGCGAAGCGGCGGGCGATGCGGTCGCCGATCGCGACCGAGCGGTGGCGGCCGCCGGTGCAGCCGATGCCGATCGTCAGGTGGGCCTTGCCCTCGCGCGCGTACGCGGGGAGCAGGTAGTCGAGCAGCGGCAGGAGCTTCTCGTAGAAGTCCTCGATCCCGTCCGAGCCCTCGACGTAGTCGATCACCGCCTGGTCGCGCCCGGTCAGGTCGCGCAGCTCCTCCTCGTAGTGGGGATTCGGGAGGAAGCGGACGTCGAACATCAGGTCCGCCTCGGTGGGCGCGCCGTGCTTGAAGCCGAAGGTGAGGATCGTGACCGCCAGCTTCCCGCGCGTGGCCTGGGGGAGCATCTTGTCCACGACGATCTTGCGCAGCCGCGAGGCGGACAGGTCGGTGGTGTCGATCACCACGTCCGCCCGGCCGCGCAGCGGCTCGAGCAGCGTGCGCTCGCGCTGGATCGCGGTCGAGACCTGCCCGCTCTCGGCCAGCGGGTGCCGACGGCGGGTCTCCTTGAAGCGCTGGACCAGGATCTCCGGCGAGGCGTCGAGGAACAGCACCCGGTGGCGCAGCCCGCGCTCGTCCATGTCGTCGAGCACCCGCGCGAAGCCCTCGAAGTAGGCCCCGCCGCGCACGTCGCACACCACCGCCGCGCGCTCGACCTTGCTGCCCTCGTGCGTGAACAGCTCGGCCAGCGAGCTGATCATCTCCGGCGGCAGGTTGTCCACGCAGAAGTAGCCGGCGTCCTCGAAGGCGGCCATCGCCTGCGACTTCCCCGCCCCGGAGAACCCGGTGATCAGCACGAAGTCGTCGATCGCCTTCACGAGCGGGGGGCTATCGGATCTTGTGGACGTACTCGTAGACATCGCGGGCGACCTTCCCCGGAACACCCGGAACCGCCTCGAGTTCCTCCCGGGTCGCGGTCAGGAACCGCTCGGGCGTCCCGAAGTGCTGCAGCAAGAGTCGCTTACGGGCCGGACCGATCCCCGGCACCTCGTCAAGGACCGAGCGCGTCATCGCCTTGTCACGCCGCCCGCGGTGGAACTCGATCGCGAAGCGGTGCGCCTCGTCGCGCACGCGCTGGAGGAGCTGGAGCGCCGGGGAGTCGTGCGGGAGCACGAGCGGCGCGGAGCGGCCCGGCAGGTAGATCTCCTCCACCCGCTTGGCCAGGCTGACCACGGTCACGCCCTGGTCGCGGAAGGGCTTGAGAGCCGCGAGCCCCGACGAGAGCTGCCCCTTGCCGCCGTCGATCACGATCAGGCCGGGCACGGCCGCGAAGCTCGCGTCGTAGGCGCGCTCGTGCGGCGAGCGCTCGCGGTGGGCCACGTACTGGGCCATCCGCCGCGAGAGCACCTCGTTCATCGCCGCGAAGTCGTCCTGCGTGACGTCGCGGATCCCGAAGCGGCGGTAGTCGGACTTCTTCGGCGCCGCCCCCTCGAACACCACCATCGAGGCCACCGTGTGGGTCTCGCCCAGGTTCGAGATGTCGAAGCACTCGATCCGCATCGGGATCACCTCCATGCCGAGCACGGCCTGGAGCATCTCCAGCGCCTCCACCCGCTGCACGCGCCGGTGCTCCGAGCGCAGCCGGTCCTGGTCGAGCGCCAGCCGCGCGTTGCGCGTGGCCAGCTCGAAGATGCGGCGCTTGTCGCCGCGCTCGGCGTGGCGGACCTCCACCGCTCCCCCGCGCCGCTCGCTCAGCGCCTCGGCCAGCGCCTCGGTGGCCACGCCGCCGGCCACGATCACCTGCGGCGGGATCGCGGGCGAGGTGGCGTAGTACTGGAGCACGAACTCCTCGGCCACCTCGAACTCGTCGCGGACCGCCTGGTTGTCGAGGTAGAAGCTCTGGCGGTCGGCCAGCACCCCGTCGCGGACCTGGAAGACCTGCGCGTTGGCGTCGGTCCCCTCGGCGGCGACCGCGATCGCGTCCAGCGTGCCCACCGCGGAGTTCGAGATCCGCTGGCGCTCCAGCAGCGAGCGCACGGCCTTGAGCCGGTTGCGATAGGCGGCCGCCTGCTCGAACTCCTGGGCCTCGGCGGCGTCGTGCATGGACTGCTGGAGGTCGCGCTCGATCTGCCGGTAGCGGCCGGAGAGGAAGGCCACGATCGAGTCGATCGACTCGCGGTACTCCTCCTTGCTCACGTAGCCCACGCAGGGGGCCCCGCAGCGCTTGATGAAGTAGTCGAGGCAGGGGCTGCCGGAGGCCCGGCCGGGCTGAGCCCCGTCGCAGCTCCGGTGCTGGAAGACCTTGCCCAGCAGGTCGAGCGTCTCGCGCACGCGCTTGGCGTTCGAGAACGGCCCGAAGTACGCGCGCCCGCGGCGGTGCTTCTCGCGCGTGAAGTAGACGCGCGGGAAGTCCTCGTCCAGCGAGATCCCGATGTAGGGGTACGACTTGTCGTCGCGGAGCCGGACGTTGTAGCGCGGCCGGTACTGGCGGATGAAGTTCTGCTCGGCCAGCAGCGCCTCGGACTCGGTCTCCGTGGCGATGAACTCGATGTTGGCGATCTCGCCCAGCATCCCGCTGGCGCCCTTGGTGCTCGGGTTCGAGAAGTGCGAGGCCACGCGCTTCTTGATCGAGCTGGCCTTGCCCACGTAGAGGACCCGCCGCTTGGAGTCGCGGAACAGGTAGACGCCCGGAGCGTCCGGGAGCGCCCTGCGCTGCTCGTCGACCTTGGTGGCTGTGATCACCTTCCTGCCGAGGATAGGTCTGGCGTAGGCTGCCCTGCGATGGCGGAGCGGACGGCGTTCGTCACGGGGGGCTCGGGGTTCGTGGGAGGGCGGCTGGTGCGCCGGCTGGCCTCCGACGGCTGGGC
>JALZEZ010000275.1 GCA_030861775.1 Actinomycetota bacterium | reverse complement strand
CAGGACATGAACGGCTCGTCGTCCACCCGGGCCACCGGACCGTTGATCGAGACGATGAACACGTGGCCACACGAGTCCTCGCCGAAGGAGACGGTCCCCCCGTGCACGAGCCCGGTCTCCTCGCGGTCGCCGGTCGCGTCCGGCTGCGCCAGCACGTGCGAGTGCGGGCTCGACCAGCACAGGTCCGTGTACAGGTGGCGGCCGAGCAGCGTCGGGAGCCGCGGGTCGCGCACCACGTAGCCCGCCACGACCCCGCTGCACGTCTCGGTCGAGTGCGGGTAGTCGAACACCGGCTCCACGGCGCCGGGCGCCACGCACGCCACCGGCCCGGCATCCCTGCCCTCGCGGCAGGGCCAGCCGTAGTTCGCGCCCGCGCCGGTGCCCTTCGGCGCGAAGTCGATCTCCTCGCGCTTGCCGCCGCCCACGTCACCGAGCACGAGGTCCCCGGTCTGGCGGTCGAACGAGAAGCGCCACGGGTTGCGCAGCCCGATGGCCCAGACCTCCGGCCGGCCGCCGACGCCGTTCGCGAACGGGTTGTCCGGCGGGATCGAGTACTGCGCCGTCCCGCTCGGGGTGGGGTCGATCCGCAGGAGCTTCCCGAGCAGCGTGTTCGGGTCCTGGGCCGTGGTCGCCGAGACCGCGCCGTCGCCGGTGGCGATCCAGAGCAGCCCGTCCGGCCCGATCTGGAGCTGCCCGCCGTTGTGGTTGCTCGCGGTGGGGTGCGGGATCTCCAGCAGCGTGCGCCGCGCCGCGCCCGCGGCGGAGTCGGGCGTCGCCTCCGGGCGGGTGAACTCCACGATCTTGAGCATCGAGCCGCCGCCCATCGTCGCGTCGACCGCCGTGAAGTAGGCGTAGAAGCGCCTGCTGGTGGCGTAGTCGGGCGCGAAGGCGATCGAGAGCAGCCCCTCCTCGCCCTGCTCGTCGACCTCGGCCGCGATGTCCAGGAACGTCTGCGGGGCTCCTCCGTCCACGATCACCTTCACCCGCCCGGGCTTCTCCACCACGAACAGGCGCTGCGGGTCCTGCGGCGGCGCGGTGAGGAAGACCGGCTGGTCGAACGAGCCGACCGGCGTGAGCCGCGGCGCGGCCGCGGCCGGCGCGGCGGCGGCCAGGCACACGAGCAGCGCGAGAAGCCCGGACGCCCGTCTCATGAGCGGAGCTGGTCGATCGTGCACTCCTCCGGACGCTTGTCGTCGCGCCAGCGGCGGAACTTCGCGCCGTGCCGGATGCGGTTGCCGGAGATGTGGTCGAAGCCGATCTCGCAGACGAGCTCGGGGCGCAGCCCCTCCCAGACCAGCTCCTCGTCGGACTTCCAGCGGCTGGGCTCGCCGGAGCCGCGCTCGTAGGTCCGGTACGGCTCGAGCCGCCCGAGCAGCTCGCGCTTCTCCTTCGCCTTGAAGCCCGAGGTGTGGCCGACCACGTGCAGCTCGCCGTCCTCGTCGTAGAGCCCCAGGATCAGCGACCCGACCGTGTTCTCCTCCTTCCCGAAGCGGAACGCCTGGACCACCACGTCCGCCGTCCGGACCCGCTTGATCTTCAGCATCCCGGTGCGCTCGCCCGGGCAGTACGGCGCGTCGGCCCTCTTGGCGATCACGCCCTCCGACTGACCGGTGAGCCAGACCCGCGCGGCCTCGCCGTCGTCGGTGCAGGGGGTGAGCTCGACGTCGGCGCCCTCGACCGCCTCGGCGAGGCGATCGCGCCGCTCGGTGTACGGGAGCTCGAGCAGCACCTCGTCGCCCAGCGCCAGCAGGTCGAAGGCCACGAACGCGGCCGGCGTCTGCTCCGCCAGCATCTCCACCCGCGACCTGGCCGGGTGGATGCGCTGGCCGAGCAGGTCGAACTCCTGGATCCCGTCCACGACGACGATCAGCTCGCCGTCGACCACCACCCGCTCTGGGGTCAGCGAGCGGATCAGCGGCTCGATCTCCGGGAAGTAGCGGTTCATCGGCTTGCCGTTGCGGCTCTGGAGGTGAACGTCGTCGCCGTCGCGGAATACGACCGTGCGGAACCCGTCCCACTTGGGCTCGTAGCGCCAGCCGTCGCCGTCCGGCAGGTCCTTGGCGGGCCGGGCGAGCTGCGGCTTGACCGGTGGCGTGAGGGGGAGACGCACCACCCCGAGGATTGCAGACCGCGACAACGGCGCGAGTAGCATCAGCGCCGATGTCGAGCGAGCAGGCGACCGCGGCCGAGGAGGAGTACCTCCAGACGCTCTACTGGCTGTTCGAGGCCGGCCTCCCGATGACCGCGGCCAACGTGGTGCGGGCCATGCAGGTCTCGGCCCCGACCGTGCACGAGATGGTCGGGCGCCTCGAGCGCGACGGCTACGTGACCCGCGGCGAGGACCGGGCGCTGGCCTTCACCGACGAGGGGCGCGAGCACGCCGAGGGGGTGGTCCGCCGCCACCGGCTGATCGAGCGCTTCCTGACCGACGTGCTCGGCATCCCCTGGGACGAGGTGCACGAGGAGGCCGAGCGGCTCGAGCACGCGATGTCCCCGGTGCTCGAGGAGCGGATGATGGCCGCGATCGGCGACGCGCGGACCTGTCCGCACGGGCACCCGATCGAGGTCGGGGCGCGGCTGCCGGGGGTGCCGCTGGCCGACGTCGAGGAGGGCGCGAGCGTCCGTGTGCTGCGCTTCGAGAACGAGGCCGAGGACCTGCTCCACTACCTGAAGGGGACCGGGCTCCACCCGGGGCTGGAGGGGTCCGTCGCCAGCTCGGACGACGACGAGGTGACCGTCGAGTCCGGCGGCAAGCGCCACGTGCTCACGCGCAGCGTGGCGGAGACCGTGACCGTGACCGCCGACCCCTCGCCCCCGCCGCGCGTGGCTCTGCCCGAGCAGCTCGTGCTGGCGCGCGAGCGCTACGGCCGCTAGCGGGCGCTCAGCTCGAACCAGACGACGTCCGGCGCCGTCTCCCAGCGGTCGGCGATCCGATCGACCAGGAACAGGCCCCAGTTCCTGGGCTCGGCCGGGCGTGCGAAGCTCGCCCCGGCGCGGGACGGGCCGAGCTCCGCGCGCACCACCTCACCGTCGAGCCGGACCGTCAGGCGCAGGCCCTCGGTCTGGGCCGGGCCGAGCGCGGCGACGACCAGCTCGGTCACGAGCAGCCGGAGCTTGGCCATCGTCTCGGGGTGCAGGCGCTCGTCGAGCGAGGTCACCGCCCTGCGGGCGAGGCTGCCCGCGTCGGGCGTCGGGGGCAGCTCCACCACGACCTCGTCCGCGCGGACGGACGGCCGGTCGCCCAGGGGCGACTGCGGCGTGCGAGTCATCGCCGCCATTCTCGCCGCTCGACCTCGCCCTGCGCGCCGCTATGCCGACTCGTGGCAGGGACTACCGCTTTGGGGCAACAGGCGTTAGCTTGGGGGCCGTGACTCGTCTGGCCCGCCTCGTCTGCGGAGCGCTGCTGCTCCTCTGCCTCGCCGCTCCCGCGTCGAGCCAGGCCGTCACGTTCAGGCCGTGCTTCGAGGAGTCCGAGGCGCTGTGCGGCAACCTCGACGTCCCGATCGACCGCAGCGGTGGCGTGCCCGGCACGATCAAGCTGCGGGTGGCCAAGGTGCCGGCCGAGGAGCCGAGCGGGAAGGCGATCTTCGCCTTCGCCGGCGGGCCCGGGCAGGGCGCCACCGGGCTGGCCGAGAGCTTCGCCTTCGGGCTCGAGCGGGCCAACCGCAAGCACGACATCGTCGTCTTCGACCAGCGCGGCACCGGCATGTCCGGGGCCATCGACTGCACCGACGTCGATCGCGTGCGCGACATCCGCGAGGCCGACGCGCAGATCCGCGCCTGCGCCCAGAAGCTCGGCCCCACCGCGCCCTTCTACACCACGCAGGACACCGTGGCGGACATCGAGGCCGTGCGCGCCGACCTGGGCTACGAGAAGATCTCGCTGTTCGGCGTCTCGTACGGGACCAAGGTCCAGCTGGCCTACGGCGCCGCGTTCCCGCAGCGGGTGGACCGGATGGTGCTCGACTCGGTGGTCCAGCTCGAGGGGCCGGACCCGCTCCTGCGCGACAGCTTCCGCGCGGTGCCGCGCGTGCTGCGCGAGCTGTGCCGCAGCGGCTTCTGCCGCGGGGTGACGACCGATCCCGTCGCCGACCTGACCGCGGCCGTGCAGCGCATGGCGGCCGGTCCGCTGCGCGGCAGCGTCTACACGCTGAGGGGCAAGCGCCAGGCCGCGACGGTGGACAGCTCGACGCTGTTCACGCTGCTCCTGATCGGCGACTTCGAGCCGCGGCTGCGGACCGTGATGCCGTCGGCGGTGCGCTCGGCCGCCCAGGGCGACCCGGCGCCGCTGCTGCGGGTGGCCAAGCTGATCGAGCCGCCGCCCAACCCGCAGGCGCCCGACCTGGCCGAGTTCAGCACCGGTCTGTGGCTGGCCACGATCTGCTCCGAGCTGCCGTTCCCCTGGGACCCGGACTCGCCCGAGGGCGAGCGCCGGGCCCAGGCCCAGCAGCGCGCCGGCGCGATCGACCCGGCCGAGTTCAACCCCTTCGCGCCGTTCACCGCGATCGGCTGGGACATCATCGAGATGTGCGAGCACTGGCCGGTCGCGCGCCGCAGCGGGCCCGGCGACCTCAGCGTGGTGCAGTCGCCGGTCATGCTGGTCAACGGCCGCACCGACCTCCGCACCCCGCTCGAGAACGCCGAGCGCATGGCCGCGCGGCTGCCCAACTCCACGGTGCTGCCGGTGGCCGAGGTCGGCCACTCGGTCACCAGCACCGACCCCACGGGCTGCGCCGGCACGGCCGCCGACAACTTCCTGGCCGGCCGCTCGCGGGTGCCGTGCGGGCAGGCGGTGCCGCGCATGCGGGTCCGGCCGCTGGCCCCCACCAGCTTCGACGCGCTCGCGCCGGCCAAGGGGACCTCCGGCAAGCGCGGCCGCACCGTCAAGGCGGTCGACCTCACCGTGCACGACATGATCGACGAGCTCGACCTCCTGTACGCCGAGCGCGGTGGCCTGCGCGGCGGCGCCTTCCGGCTCGCCGACGCCGGGCTGAAGCTCCAGGCGCTCGTCTACGTGCCGGGCGTGAAGGTGAGCGGCACGCTCGACCCGTTCAGCTACGAGGGCACCCTGCGGGTCGGGGGCTCGAAGGCCTCGAAGGGCAGCCTGCGGATCGGGCGCAGGGGCGTCGTGACCGGCGTGATCGACGGCCGCCGGGTCCGCACGCGCTTCAAGCTGCCGAAGCCGCCGGAGGGCCTGGGC
>JALZEZ010000566.1 GCA_030861775.1 Actinomycetota bacterium | reverse complement strand
CCGCGGCCGCGTCCACCGCGGCCTCCCGGAACTCGCCCTCGATCTGCCTGCGCTCCGCATCCTCGATCCGGTCGCGCACGTCGGCGCGCAGCTCGTCGAGGGTGTCGAAGCCGCCGGCCTCCGCGGCCAGGTCGTCGTCCAGCTCGGGCAGCCGCTTCTCCTTGACCTCCTTGACCGTGACCTCGAACTGGGCCTGCCGGCCGGCCAGGTGCTCGGCGCGGTACTCATCGGGGAAGCTCGCGGTCACCGTGCGCTGCTCGTCCGCGGAGGCGCCCTCGAGCTGCTCCTCGAACCCCTCGATGAACCGGCCCGACCCCAGCTCGAGCAGGTGCCCGCGCGCCTCGCCGCCCTCGAACGGCTCGCCGTCGATGGTGCCCACGAAGTCGAGCACGAGGAAGTCGCCCTTCTGCGCGGCCCGGTCGGCGGTCTCGAGCGAGGCGACCGACTCGCGCAGCCGCTCGAGCTCGCCGTCGACGTCCTGCTCGGGCACTTCGGGGGCGCGCTTGGGCACCTCGAGCCCCCGGTAGTCGCCGAGCTTCGCCGTCGGCCGGATCCCGACCTCGATCGAGAAACCCAGCGACCGGCCCTTCTCGGGCAGATCGCCCAGCTCGATCTTCGGGTCGCCCACGGTGACCACGCCCGCCTCGCCGACCGCGGACTCGTACCACGCCGGGAGCGCCCGCCGGACCGCCTCGTCGAGGACCGCGTCCCGGCCCAGACGCTGGATCACAACCGGCGCGGGAGCGTGGCCCTGGCGGAAGCCGGGCACGCGGACCTCGCCCGCGAGCCGCTGCGCCGCGCGCTCGAGCTGGCCGACGTGGTCGGCGCGCAGCGGCTGGTGGAGGAGGTGCGGACCGAGCTGGCCGCCGCCGGGGCACAGCCGCGCACGACCGCGCTGAGCGGCGTCGAGGCCCTCACCGCGAGCGAGAAGCGGGTCGCCTCCCTCGCCGCCGAGGGACAGACCAACCGCGACATCGCCCAGGCGCTCTACGTGACCCCGAAGACCGTCGAGGTCCACCTCTCCAACGCCTACCGCAAGCTCGGGATCAAGTCCCGCCGCGAGCTGGCCGGCGCGATAGCGGCGTAGCCACCCCCTAAGCATCCCTAGGGGGTCGGACCCCCCAAAGACTGGGGGGCGGTTTCGGGGGTGTCCTCGATGTCCGGGCGCCCGCGGGGCTCGATGCTGCCCCCATGGACAGCAACCGGACTCCACGAGGGGGCAACTTCATGAGGACCAGCGTCGTCGCGGCGGTCACCGCCGCACTCTGCCTGGCGATCGCCGGACCGGCCGCGGCCAACTCGATCGTCTACATCAAGGACCACAACGTCTGGATCGCGAACCCGGACGGCAGCGGCCAGCATCAGGTCACCAAGGACGGGGAGCCCGACTGGCGGTACGGATCGCCGACCCAGGCCGACGACGGCACGATCGTCGCCGCCAAGGGCACCGACATCGTGCGGATGACGCAGAGCGGGCGCGTCCTCAGCAGCTTCGACCCGCCCGCGACGACCGACTCCGCCGGCCAGCACATCGACGGCATCCCGCTCGGCGTGGCGGTCTCGCCCGACGGCGGCAAGGTCGCCTACACCTACACGCACAGCAACTGCCCGCCGGGCGCCTCGTGCGGCACCCGCTCGGTCACGATGTACTCGCACTCCGACCGGGCGACCCCCGCCGACGAGTTCGGGAAGCTCTACCGCCGCAACCCGTCGTGGGTCACGAACAGCCGCATCCTGGTCTTCGGCGGCTACCAGCAGCAGGTCAACATCGACGACGTCGGCGGCCCGTGGGACAGCGACGTCCACTGGTTCGACGACGAGGACCTGTTCGACCCGTCGACCGACCTCGGCGACGGCGAGCTCTCCCGCCAGGGCGACCGGCTGGCCATCCTGCGCGGCTACGGCGACAGCCTCCAGCTCGCGTTCATGGCGGTCAGCGGCGACGTGGCCGGCGGCGCCTCGCCGCCCGCGCCGCCCGCGCCGGCCTGCATGAGCGGGACCGAGCCGACGCTCGACAACCCCACCTGGTCGCCGGATGGGAAGACGATCGCGTTCGCCCACAAGGACGGGATCGAGACGCTCCACCTGCCGAACGTGGTGGAGAACGACTGCCCCGGCGCCTCGTCGGGCACGGTCGTGATCCCCGGCGGCAAGGAGCCCGACTTCGGCCCGGCGGATGTGAACCCGACCAAGAAGGACGAGCCACCGCCGTGCGTCGTGGGCTGCGACGAGCCCCAGCTCGTCGTGGGCGCCCTCAAGCCGGTCAAGAGCTCCACGGCCGCCAAGAAGGGGATCGTGCTCAAGGTCACCGTCCCCGGCGCCGGCCTGCTC
>JALZEZ010000565.1 GCA_030861775.1 Actinomycetota bacterium | reverse complement strand
CGTCACGACCGAGCGAGGCGAGGGCGACGGGCGCACGCGGCTCGCGCTCGAGGCCGTGGAGCTGCTCGCCGCGCGTCCCGGCGAACCGGCGCGGAACGAGGGCGGCGGGGCGCAGGCCGACACCACCCTCGTCACCCTCCGCGTGAGCCTCGCGCAGGCCGTCTATCTCACCGCCGCGCACAGCTTCGCGCGCGAGATCCGCCTCCTCGCACGCGCGCCCGGCGAGCCCCGCGGCGCCCGTCCGCCGGCCGTCGACTCACTGCTTTTGCAGCGCTGAACCGCGAAAGCTTCCTTGCGCTGGGCGTCGAATCGCCGATACTGGTTACTAGGGGTACGTAGAGTCCCGCCCGAGGATGGGGTGGATTCCGCCGGTGCAGCCGTCGGCGGTGAGGTACTGGGAAGCGATCGGAATGGCGACGACAGGCAAGGAGGCACCCGCACGCAGGGCCGTGCCGGTCGGCGAGTTGGACGACTCGATGACCCGGGTGATGAACCTGCTCGGGGAGCGCTGGACGTTCCTGATCCTGCGTCAGGCGTTCTTCGGCGTCCGCCGCTTCGGCCAGATGCAGCGCAACCTCGGCGTGTCCCGCAACATCCTCGCCGCGCGGCTCCAGAAGCTGGTCGAGCAGAACATCATGCACCGCCACCAGTACCGGCGCGACCCCGACTTCTACGAGTACCGCCTCACCGAGCGCGGCCTCGCCCTGTACCCGGCGATCCTCGCGTTCTCGCGCTGGGGCGACCGCTACCTCCCCGCCGACCCGGCCACCGCGATCACGCTGCGGCACAAGCCGTGTGGCGAGGTGGCCGACCCGCTGTTCGTGTGCTCGAACTGCAACGAGCCGATCCACGCGCGCGACGTCGACGTCGAGGTAGGGCCGCCGCCCGAGCCGGACGACGAGCCGGCCGACTACTAGGCCCGCTCAGCGCGCGGTCGACGCCAGCGGCGTGGTAGCGGTCGCGCCCCAAGCCGCCGCGCCGCTCGCTCCCGCGTGCACGAGCGAGTCGAACGGGTCCGCCACCCCGAGACCCCACGAGATGCCCTGGAGATGGGTCGTGCGCAGCCCCACGTAGTTCAGCTCGCCGTACGGCCCGCCCGTGCGGCCGGTGCCGCCATGCGTGGCCAGGACGGAGACGAAGCCGATGTGCGAGTCGTTCAGCTTCAGCAGCCCCCCGTTGGTCAGCCGCCGCGCGAAGCGCTCGAGCACCGCGTCGTCGCCCGCCCACACCGAGTTGCGCAGCCCGTACTCGTTGGAGTTCAGGAAGCGGATGGTCTTCTCCAGCAGCTCGGCGTCGCCGGCGGGCTCCGGCACGACCAGGGGCAGCAGCGGGAAGAACGTCTCCTCGCGCACGCACGCGAGCCGCCGCGCGTCGGCCATCCCGTCCACGCGCACGACGGTGGGCTCGCAGAAGAGACCGGCCACGTCGGGCTCGCCGTGCACGTCCACGCGGTGGCCCCCGATCAGCACCTCGCAGCCCTCCTCGCGCGCCTCGGCGAGGAAGTCGAAGTAGCGGTCGGCCTTCAGCACCGGGCTGAGCAGCGTCTCCGGGTCGTCCGGGTAGCCCGGCCGGATCCCCTCGACGCGCGCGAGCAGCAGCTCCGCGAAATCGTCCGCCACCCCGGGATGGACCACCGCGTACTTCGGGACCATGCAGATCTGGCTCGACCCGTAGAAGCACTGCGTGAGCGCGTCGGCCGCCGCGTCGAGGTCGGCGTCGTGCCAGACGACGAAGCCGTCGTTTCCCGACAGCTCGAGCACCGGCTTCTTGCCCTTGGCCACGCAGTCGGCGCCGATCCGGAGCCCCGTCCCGCTGTCGCCGAAGAACACGACGTCGTCCACGTCCGGGCTGTTGAGCCACGTACGCAGGATGCGCCGGGTCTCGCCGCTGATGACGTTCGTCGTCCCCGCCGGCGCTCCGTACTCCCTGAGCAGCGGAGCGATGATCTCCTGGTAGAGGAACATCGTGCTGAGCGGCGTGGAGCGCGGCGCCTTGACGACCAGCGCGTTGCCCGCCAGGAGGGCGAGCACGCCGAGCGTCGAGCACGACCCGGCCGCGTTCTGCGGTGGGTTCATGCAGACCACGCCGTCGGGCTTGCGGACGAGCTGGATCCGCCGCCCGCGCATCTCGTAGTTGCGCTCGAGCTCCTCGCAGTGCCAGTCGATCGTGGCCGGGTCGGTGCCGTGCAGCATGCCGTCGATCTCCCACTCGGCCAGCCGCCGCGGGTGCCCCTCGGCCACCATCACGTCCACGAGCTCGCCCGTGCGCTCCGCCAGCCGGTGGTGGAAGTCGAGTGCGATGGCGCGCCGCAGCTCCAGCGGGAAGGCGCCGTAC
>JALZEZ010000061.1 GCA_030861775.1 Actinomycetota bacterium | reverse complement strand
CGCGAGACGCGCCGGCCGCGCCACACCAAGCCGCGCAAGGACCCCGCGGGCATCTCGCGCGCGAAGCTGCTCGTGAGCGCCGGCCGCGCTCACGGGCTCGAGCCGGCCGACCTGATCGGGGCGATCGTCGACCACTCGCGGCTCGAGGGCGAGGACGTCACCGGCGTCCGCGTGCTCGAGCGCTTCAGCTTCGCCGAGGTCCCGTCCGAGCGCGCCGAGGAGGTTGTGCGCAAGGTGAGCGGCCACGCCGTCCGGGGGACCGAGCTTCGCCTGGACGTGGTCCGTAGCTGACGCCCCACACGGGGCTCACGCGTCCCCCAAAGGAGCGAGTCTCCGCAGCGCGGGTGGCGCGCAGGCACTCCGATAAGTTCGCAAATTCCGGGCTTTCTGCCGCGGCCACGGAAAATAGCGCTGGCGCAAACCCGCTCGCTGTGCGTAGGTTGAGCGCTCTGGCCCTGACGGAGGAACGATGGACTCGCTCAACAGAAGACAGTTCGTGGCGCGCGGCGGTGGACTGCTCGCCTCGCTTGCCGCACTGAGCTCAGCCTGGCCCGGGCTGCTCGCGAAGGCGATGGGCGCCGAGCCCGGCCTGACCGAGGCGCGCCGGCGCACCTACCTGGCGCTCGTCGCGGCCTGCGGCGAGGGGTGGCCGCAGGTCAGCGAGACCGACGCGCTCGCCGCCCTCGAAGCGTGGTACGAAGCGCAGCCGGACGAGCAGCGCCGCCAGGTCGAGGCGCTTCTCGACACGATCGAGGCCAACGAGGGCAAGCGCCCGTTCTCCGAGCTGTCGAAGGGCGCCGCCGGCGCTCGGGTCGCGACCTGGTCGAACGCGCGGACCAAGCGCGAGCGCGAGTTCGAGGCTCAGGCCCACAAGGCGGGCCGCTGGTCGAAGCCCGGCGACTTCGAGGGCTCGCTGCGCGCGAGCGAGAAGCGCATCGCGGAGGTCGTCCGCGAGGTGAAGCTCCAGTTCGGCGAGGACGCGCTCGACATCGACCGCGAGTCGGGCCTGCCGCGCTGGAGCCCGCACTTCGATCAGGTCGCGCACAAGCCGTGCAAGCCGGACAAGAAGACGGCGGAAAGCGGTTTCCGCGCCCTCGGCGCCGCGGCCTATTCACTCGCGGCGCTCCCACACGAAATCGATCGCGCGCCAGAAGCGCTGACCCGCTGACCGGAGGATCCCTGAGATGACCGACTACCTGCGTCCCTGCGTCTCCCTGGCCGCGTGGAGCCCGCGCAACGGCGGCTACTGGGGCCCTTCCGGCTTCCTCAGCTATGGCAACCACGAGCGCTACCGCGAGTCGCAGACTCCGTGGGCGCGCTTCTGGGTCCGCTGGCTGCACATGCAGCCGCGCGGCCGGACTGACCCGGCGCTGGACAACCAGCCGCTCGTCTACGACCCGTGGCCGGGGATGACGCCCCAGATGATCACCTGGCAGCTCGACAACCAGATCGCGGCCGCGCGCGCGGCGGGCCTCAAGATCGTCCTGGTGGTCGACGAGTTCCCGGGCTGGGCGAACGGCAACGGCGGATCCGAACGACCGCCGGCGCTGTCGAACCTGGGCGTGGACGGCGACTACGCCTGGTTCATCCGGTGGCTGGCCAACCGGTACTCCTCCGTGGCCGCCCAGGGGCGCGGCGACAACGTCTACGTCGACTTCCTCGAGGTCTGCAACGAGCCGATCCATCGCTGGACCAGGGCGGGCGAGGACTACACGACTGCGGCGCACAAGGCGGCCCAGATGATGCACACCGCTCGCGCCATCACCGCGAACACCGGGAACCAGCCGATCATCGCGGGGCCCGCATGCTCGGACGCCAACGTCGACGACCTGAAGACCTTCATCAACAGGATGTTCGACAGGTTCAACACCCTGGGCGGATGGCGCGGCGATCAGTACGTCGCCTGGACCCAGCACAACTACGTCGACTGCGAGGCGAACTGGTCCACGTGCTCCAACGCGGTCGCGGCGCGCGGCAAGCTCCACGCCAACAGCTGGGGCTGGCGCGGCTGGCCGAACCAGGACCCCAACAACCCGTACATCCTCCTCACCGAGGGCGGGGCGCGGCTCACCCATGTCGGCGGAGCGACGCAGCCGGAGAAAGAGAGCAATCAGTCGACCCGGGTCCAAGCCGCGTGGAACACGTGCAAGGCCATGGACGGCATCGGCATGTTCACCCAGTACCAGTACTGGTCCCACTGGACCTACGACAGCGGCATGCTGGCGCAGATGGACTTCGCGGACGCGGCGGAGCCCGGACTGGCGCCCTACCCGTTGCAGGCCGACGGCAGGAAGGCGTATGAACGCCCGCTCTACCCGGCGTGGAAGCTCCTCCCCACCACCGCGCCCCGCGGCCTGCCGTCCTACCCGTGGAACATGCACGTCTGCTTCATCGCGGACGGCCGGCTGTGGCACACGATCCGCTTCCCCACGACGTGGCAGCAGGCGGGCGAGATCGGCGTGGGCAAGGGCCCGTTCATCAGCGTGGACTGCGCGGCGATCGGCCGCAACCTGCACGTCGTCGCCGTCTCGGCGGACGGCGAGCTGTGGCACACCGTCCGCTACCCGACGACCTGGCAGAACTTCACGCCGATCGACATCAGCACCGGGGGTGAGCGGGGCCCATGGAAGGCGGCGAGCTGCGCGGCCGTCAACGGCGAGCTCCACGTCTGCGCGATCACGCAGGACGGGACGCCGTGGCACACGATCCGCTTCGCGGAGCCCGGGCCCGGCTCGGGGTGGCAGACCTTCGGCTCGATCGAGCAGGCCGCCGGCGAGCGCGGGACGTTCGTCGACATCGATTGCACGAACGCCTGGCGCTACGAGACCAATGGCGGAACGTGGATCCACGAGCTACATGTCTGCGGCGCCACCCTGGACGGCAACGCTTGGCACACGATCCGCCACCCGACGCACTGGGATGGATTCGGGACCCTCAAGTTCCACTTCTCGGATCCCGGGCCGATCAGGAAGGTCTCGTGCGCCGGCAAGACCCACGACGTGCACGTCTGCGTCGTGACCGCGGAGGAGCGCATCTGGCACACGATCCGTGTGGGGGACAGGTGGAACTTCAGGACCGACCCCGCGCAGCGCGTGCCCGCCTACTGGGAGGTCTACGAGGACGTCGAGCTCCTGACCGGCAACGAGCGCGGCGCCTTCAAGGACGCCGACTGCGCGAACGTAGCCGGCGACGTGCACGTCATGGGGGTGTCGCAGCAGGCCGGGCGTAGCGACACCGAGGGCTGGCACACGATGCGCCATGCCTTCGGGAACGGAAACAACAACCCGCGCTGGGACGGCTGGGGCACCCTCGAGGGAGCCGTCGGCGAGCGCGGCAACGTGACCGCGGTGAGCGCCAGCGCGCTGTTCCCGAGCTAGCGCCGTAGACTCGCCCGGCATGAGCCAGGCAACGCTGCACACCAACCACGGCCCGATCCAGGTCGAGCTGTTCGACGAGGACGCGCCGAAGACCGTCGAGAACTTCAAGAAGCTGGCCGGCGACGGCTTCTACGACGGGCTGGTCTTCCACCGCGTGATCAAGGACTTCATGATCCAGGGCGGCTGCCCGCAGGGGACCGGCACCGGCGGCCCCGGCTACACGTTCGAGGACGAGATCAACCAGCACAAGGTCGAGCGCGGCGCGCTGGCGATGGCCAACGCCGGCCCGAACACCAACGGCAGCCAGTTCTTCATCGTCACCACCGACGCCGCGCCGTGGCTCGACGGGAAGCACACGGTCTTCGGTCGTGTGACGGAGGGCATGGACGCCGTGGACGCGATCGAGAACAGTCCCACCGGGCCGCGCGACAGGCCGGTCGAGGACGCCGTCATTGAACGGGTGGAGCTGGCGCCGGCCTCAGCCTGAGCGGCCCTGGCCGCGAGAGTGGAGCCTTTTCCGACCATAGACCGGAAAAGACTCCACTGAAGGGGCGTCGCGTAGCGAGCGGCCGGTGAGGTTGGACACGCACCGGCCGAGACTGGCTGCCTGGCCAACTCGGCCGGTAGACTCCGGCGACCACCGCCGAAGCGCCAAAGGGGAGAGCGAATGGCCGTCGAGTCGCAGGTCAGCGAGGCACAGCAGAACGGGGCAGGGGGGAACGGCAAGACGTTCGCGGTCGAGAACCCGGCGACGGGCGAGACGATCGCCCACCTGCCGGACATGGACGCCGAGCAGGTGAAGGAGCTGGTGGACCGCGCCCGCGCGGCGCAGCCCGCCTGGGAGGCGAAGAGCTTCGACGAGCGCGCGCGGATCATGTTCCGGGCGCGCAAGTGGATGGTGGACAACCGCGAGCGCGTGGCGCGCACGGTCATGGACGAGACCGGCAAGACGCGCGAGGACGCCTTCCTCGCGGACGTGTTCACCACCGCCGACGCGCTCGGCTTCTGGGCCAAGAAGGCGGAGACCTACCTCAAGGACGAGCGCGTCCACTCCACCAACCCCTTCGTGCTCGGCAAGAAGGTCGTGGTCCGCTACCGCCCGTTCGGCGTGGCCGGGGTCATCGGCCCCTGGAACTACCCGATCGCGAACTGCTTCGGCGATGCCATCCCCGCCCTGATGGCGGGCTGCACCGTGGTGCTCAAGCCGAGCGAGGTCACGCCGCTGGCGTCGCTCCTGATGGAGGAGTGCATGAGCGCGGCCGGCCTGCCCAAGGACGTGATGCTGGTCGCCACCGGCACCGGCGCCACCGGGGCCGCGCTCGTCGACGAGGTGGACGTGGTCATGTTCACCGGCTCCACCCGGACCGGCAAGAAGGTGGCCGAGCGGGCGGTCCAGTCGCTCACCCCGTTCTCGCTCGAGATGGGCGGCAAGGACCCGATGATCGTGCTGCGCGACGCCGACATCGACCGCGCGGCGAACGAGGCCGTCTACTGGGGCATGGCCAACGGCGGCCAGATCTGCCAGTCGGTCGAGCGCGTGTACGTGGAGGAGCCGGTCCACGACGAGTTCGTCGCGAAGGTGGTGGAGCAGGTCAAGGCGCTCAAGCAGGGCCGCTCGGACGGGCCGGGCTCGGCCGAGGTCGGGGCGATCACGTTCGGGCCGCAGAAGGACATCATCGAGCGCCACATCAACGACGCGGTCGAGAAGGGCGCCGAGATCCGCTGCGGCGGCAAGGCGGCGGAGAAGGGCAGCGGCCGCTGGTGGGAGCCGACCGTGCTCACCAACGTGGACCACTCGATGGAGTGCATGACCGAGGAGACCTTCGGCCCGACCCTCCCGATCATGAAGGTCAAGGACGACCGCGAGGCGGTGCGGCTCGCCAACGACTCGCGCTACGGGCTCAACTCGAGCGTCTACACGCGCGACCTGGAGAAGGGCGAGCGCATCGCACGCGAGCTGACGGCCGGCAGCGCCTGCGTGAACGACACGGTGGTGAACTACGCCGCGGCGGAGGCGCCGTTCGGCGGCACCGGCGAGTCCGGCATGGGCGTGCGGCACGGGCCGCAGGGCATCCGCAAGTACTGCGGCGTGCAGACGATCCTCGTCACCCGCTTCGCCATGAAGCGCGAGGCCTACATGTTCCCGTACAGCCCGATGAAGTCGAAGCTGGTCGAGCGGATGTCGGTCGCGCTCTACGGCCGGATCCCGCGGAGGTACCGCTGATGGCGACGCGACGGGCGGAGGCCACCTGGGAGGGGAGCCTGGCCGAGGGTCAGGGCCGCGCCGAGCTGGAGAGCGGCGTGGCCGGTTCGCTCGACGTGAACTGGAAGGCGCGCACCGAGGGCGGGGTCCAGACGAGCCCCGAGGAGCTCCTGGCCGCCGCCCACGCCGCGTGCTTCTCGATGGCCCTCTCGCACACGCTGTCCGAGGGAGGGAACGAGCCGCGCAAGCTGTCGGTCGCGGCGGCCGTCTCGTTCGACGCGGTCGAGGGCGGCTTCGCCGTCACCACCTCGCGCCTGAAGGTGCGCGGCGACGTGCCCGGCATCGACGCCGACGCCTTCCAGGAGGCCGCCCGCGGCGCCGCCGAGGGCTGCCCTATCTCGGGCGCCCTCAGCGGCAACGTGGACATCGTGCTCGAGTCGGTCGAGCTGGCCGAGTAGGCGCTACAGGCGCGCCAGCCGCTCCGCGAGGCTCGCCCTCTGGGCGTCGCCAAGCTCCTTGCCGAAGGCCTGCTCGAGCGCTGACACGAAGTCGGCGGCCGCGGCCTCGCGATCTGCGCGCCCGTCGGCGAGGTCGATCTGCGGGGGCGGCGGCGGCGCGGCGAGCTCGGCGGCCTCGGCCTCGCTGACCGCCCTGATGGTCTCTCCGCCGCCGCCGCTTCCCAGCGGGAACCAGTAGACGTAGATCGGCGAGTTCATCTGGCTGCCGCTGGGGTTCGCCCCGGCGTAGTACCAGTAGGCGTTCCTCGGGATCGGGATGCACATCGAGTTGTTGTTGTTGTTCATCACGTCGGACCAGCCCGACCCGAACGAGCCGACGGTGCCGCCGAGGACCTGGAACCAGGTGCCGATCGTGTAGACGGCGCCGTAGGCGAACGAGCTCTTGCTGTTGTCGCCCGGCCCGTTGATCTGCACGACGGCGAACCCGTCCGTGAGGGCCTGGACGCCCGTGGTCCCGATCGACGTGCCCGACCACAGCAGCTTTCCGGTTCCGAGCATCGACACCGGCGCCGAGCCGGCGTTCAGGCCCCCGCTGACGGTGAGGTTGGCCAGCGATGCCGAACCGGTCCCGCTCAGGGCGCCCTGCACCGTCGCCGAGGCCAGAGTCGAGCCCCCGTTCACCGTCAGCCCACCACCGACCGTGGTCCCGCCCAGCGTCGACGATCCGGTCACCGACAGGTTGCCGCCGGCGGAGAGCGCACCGCTCACGTTCGCGCTGTTCGCGGACAGTGCGCCGTTGACGGTCACGCCGGTGGCGGTGACCGCGTTGGCGGACAGCCCGCCGGACACCGAGGCGTTGCCGGTCGCGGCGAGCGTGCCGGTCTGGACCGAGGTCGCGACCAGCGCCGGGTTCTGCACCGACACGGAGGTGGCCAGCGCGGCGGTCAGCGGCTCGGCTCCGGTGCTCTGTGCCGTGACCACGACGGCGAACATCGTGTCGCTCGTGAGCGGCGGGGAGGTCCAGGCCCCCAGCGACGTGGGCGCGCCGCTCTGCTGGCCCCCTGTGGCGCTCGAGTAGTAGACCGTCTGGTTCTTCGTGTCGACCACGGACGAGTTCCAGGTGAGCGTCACGACCGAGCCGTTGGGCACCTGGGCCACGGGCACTAGCGCGCTGCCCTTCTCGACGTTCGCGGTCAGGCTGTCGAAGAAGAACCCGTCCGGGAAGGTGCTGACCGACAGGTTGGTGAAGGCGGGGTCGCCGCCGCCGATGACCTCGGCCACCGTGACGGTCGACGTGCTCGGCGTCGGCACGGTCTGGAAGTCGTAGATCTGGACGTAGACCGACGCACCGGCTGCGAGCGGCGCGGCCGATCCCGACGCGGGCGCGAGCACGTAGTCGGCGGTGCCGCTCTTGACCGGACCCGCCGGCCCGTTGAACGACCAGGTGGTCGTGTCGGAGACGAGCGTCTTGGACCCCTTGGTGGTGGGCATGAGCGGAGTGCCCTCCTCGCCGGGGGTCCCCACGACGATCGTGAACGTCACCGAGGTGATCTCGAGCTCGCTCGCACCTCCGTTCGTGATCACGACCGTGAGCGACCCGAGCGTCGGGTCGCGGCCCTCGACGCTCACGGTGAGCGGCGCGGGATCCACCTGCGGCGCGTAGGTGAGCTGGGTGGCCGGGTCCTCCTCGACGGCGACCCAGGAGTTGGGGCGGGTTATGACGGTCACGAGGGACCTCCTTCGATCGGCGGTGGTTCCTGCACTTCCGGCAGGCTCTCCGGCAGCGTGTCCGGCTCAGACGAGCCGAGCTCGCGGCGCTTGTGGGCGATCAGGAGCCAGTCGAACTCGGCGTCGCTGGTGCCGTCGAGCAGCTCGGTGACCTCGAAGCCCTCGGCGTCGCGCGCCGTGACCGCGATCCCGTTGCAGGGCCCACCGGGGGTGACCAGCACGCGGTACTCGTGCTCGTCGCCGTGGGCGATCATGTCGGCCGCCTCGGGCTCGAGCTCGATCCGCGCGCTGCCTCCTGAGAGGCGCGCCCGGCCCGACACCTGCACCTGGGCCTCGAGCGCCAGCGGCGAGGCCACCACCCGATGCCCGTTGCGGGTCTCGACGTGAGTGACGGCCAGGTTGTCGCTGCCCGAGCGCCCGTTGGTGTAGAGCCCCCAGTCGCTCCCCTGCGCGACCCGCGCGTACACGCCGGTGACCTGGTTGCCCGCACGCCCAGAGTTGTTCTGGAAATACCCGGTGGGATACGAGTTCGAGTTGTTGATGGCGTAGATCGAGTTCATGAGGTCCGTGTTCATGAACAGCCGGGTGATCCAGGCGTAGCCGAGGGTCACATTGCCGGTGGCCGTGAGCCCGTTGCTCACGGTCGCCCCGCCGTTCGCCGTGAGCGCCCCGCTGACGGTCGCTTGGCTCGCCGTCAGCCCGCCGTTGGCCGCGACGGCCCCGCTCGCCGTGAGCGCGCCGTTCACGGTGGCGGCGCTCGCCGTCAGCCCGCCGTTGGCCGCGATCGCGCCGCTCGCGGTCAGCGCCCCGTTGACCGTCGCTCCGCTCGCCGTGAGCGGCCCGTTGACGGTCGCCTGACTCGCCGTCAGCCCGCCGTTGGCGGTGACCGGGCCGCTGGCGGTCAGCGTGCCGGTCTGGACCGAGGCCGCCACGAGCGCCGGGTTCTGGACCGACACCGCCGTCGCGAGCGAGGCCGTGAGCGGCTCGCCGCCCGTGGTCTGGGCCGTCACCACGACCACGAACACCGTGTCGCTCGTCAGCGGCGCGCCCTGCGGGGTGCTCCACTCGCCGAGCTTCGACGGCGTGGCCTTCTGCTGGCCGGCGGTCGCGCTCGACCAGTAGACGGTCTGGCTGGCGGTGTTGGCCAGCGACGAGTTCCAGGTGAGCGTGATCCCCGCCCCGCTGGGCACCTGGGCAACCGGGACGAGCGCGCTTCCCTGCCGCACGTTCACCGTGAGGCTGTCGAAGAAGAACCCGTCCGGGAAGGTGCTGACGGCGAAGCTCGTGAACTCCGGGTCCCCGCCTCCGACCACCTCCGCCACGTCGATCGTCGAGGTGCCGGGGACGGTCACCGTCTGGAAGTCGTAGATCTCCACGTAGATCGACGCGCCCGCGGCCAGCGTGACGCCACCGGCCCTCGGCGCCAGCACGTAGTCGGCCGTCCCGCTGGTCACCGGGGAACTCGGCCCCGTGAACGACCACCTGGTCGTGTCGGAGACCAGCGTCTTCACCCCCTGCGTGGTGGGCATGAGCGGGGATCCCTCGACCCCCGGCTTGCCCACCACGATCGTGAAGGTCACCGACGTGAGGGCGATGTCGGCGGGCGTGCCATTGGTGATCACGACCACGAGCGCGCCGAGCGTCGGATCGCGCCCGGGAACGCTGACGGTCAGCGGCGCCGGATCGACCCGCGGCGCGTAGGTGAGCTGGGTGGCCGGGTCGTCCTCCACGGCGACCCAGGCGTTCGGGCGGGCGATGACGGTCATGGACGATCGACCTCCGGGGGGATCGGGTGCTGCGGGGCGTCCGGCACCTCCTCGGGCAGCTCGTCGGGCTCGGCCGAGCCGAGCTCGCGCCGCTTGCGCGCGATCACGAGCCAGTCGAAGTCGGCATCGCTCTCGCCGTCGAGCAGCTCCTCGACCTCGAAGCCCTCCGCCCCCTTCGCGGTCACCGCGAGCCCATTGCAGCGGCTCGTGGGTGTCACCAGCACGCGGTATTCGTTGTCGTCGTCGGCGTGGACGATCATGTCGGCCGCAATGGGCTCGAACACCACCGTTGCACGCCCCCTCGACAACCGCGCACGGCCTGAGAGGTGAACCTCCGGTGCGAGCGTCAGCGGCGATGTCACGACCCGGTGGCCATCGCGCGTCTCGACGTGGGTCATGGCCGTAGTCCCGCTGTAGATCGACCCGTTCGTCCAGAAGCCGATTGACGACGCGCCGTCGAGCCAGGAAGAGACGCCGATGTGTGCGTTGGCGCCCCACGTGCCGAAGCTGGCGGCCCCTGAGTTATTCGACGTCACCACCAGCCCGGGTTCCACGCCGGTGGCGCCGATGTACAGACCGGTCGGGGAGTCGCTGACTACCCGTATCGCATAGTTGTCACTCGGACCGCTGGCGAACCAAGAGCCGCCTTCGACCGTCAGGCCGGCAGCCGCGGAGAGCAGCTCGTAGGCGGTCAGCGGGCCCTCGACAACGGCCTGGCTGGCGGTCAGGCCGCCGTTCGCGGCCACTGGCCCGTTCGTGGTGACGGCGCCGTACGCGGTGAACGCCGCGTTCACGGTCATCTCCCCGCTGACCTCGGCTGCGCTGGCGGTCAGGCCGCGGCTGGCCGCCAGCGTCCCCGCGACGACGGCGTCGCCGCTCACGGTGAGCCCGCCGGTCTGCACCGAGCTCGCCACGACGGCCGGGTTTTGGACGGACACCGCCGTCGCGAGCGCCGCGGTCAGCGGCTCGTCTCCCGTGTCCTCGGCCGTCACCACGACCGCGAACACCGTGTCCCCGGCGAGCGGCGGGGAGGCCCACTCGCCGAGCTTGGTTGGCGTGGCATGCTGTTGGCCGGCCGTGGGGCTCGACCAGTAGACGGTCTGCTGCGCCGTGTCGACCACCGACGAGTTCCAGGTCAGCGTCACCTCGCTGCCGCTGACCACCTGCGCGACCGGGACGAGGGCGCTCGGGACCCCGACATTGACCGTCAGGCTGTCGAAGTAGAACCCGTCCGGGAACGTGCTGACCTGGGGGTAGGTGAAGGCCGGGTCGCCGCCCGCGATCACCTCCGCGACCGTGATCTGCGAGGTGCTCGGCAGCGGGACGGTCTCGAAGTCGTAGATCTGGACCCACACCGAGGCGCCGGTCGCCAGCGTGGCGGTGCCGCCGCTCGCCGGAGCCAGCACGTAATCGGCGGTCCCGCTCGCGATCGGGCTCGCGGGCCCCGTGAACGACCAGATGGTGGTGTCGGACACGAGCGTCTTGACCCCCTCCGTGGTCGGGGTCAGCGGCGTCCCCCCGACCCCCGGCGCGCCGACGGTGATCGTGAAGGTGACCGAGCTGACCGCGAGGTCGCTCACGCCCTGGTTCGTGATCACCACGGCGAGCGAGCCGAGCGTCGGGTCGCGGCCGGGGACGCTTACGGTCAGCGGCGCGGGGTCGACCCGCGGGGCATAGGTGAGCTGGGTAGCCGGGTCGTCCTCGACGGCGACCCAGGCGTTCGGGCGGGCGATGACGGTCATGGGACGTCTCCGTTCTCGGTCGGTGGTGGCTCCATCACTTGGGGGAGGTCCTCGGGCAGCTCGTCGGGTTCGGGCGAGCCGAGCTCGCGCCGCTTGCGGGCGATCACGAGCCAGTCGAACTCGGCGTCGCTCGTGCCGTCGAGCAGCTCGGCGGCCGTGAAGCCGCGTTCGTCGCGACCTGTCACGGCGAGCCCGTTGCAGCGGTCACTCGGCGTGATCAGGACGCGGTACCGGTGCTCGTCGCCGTGGACGATCATGTCCGCGACGTCGGGCCCGAGCTCGACGGTCGCGCGGCCGCCGGACAGCCGTCCGCGGCCGGTCACGTGGATCTCCGGCGCGAGCGACAGCGGTGAGGAGACGACCCGGTGACCCTGGCTCGTCTCGACGTGCGTTACGACCGAGCTTCCGCTCGTGCTCACGACCTGGCCGGTCGTGGCGAACCCGGCGTCGGTGCTCTGAGGCACGATCGAATAGACCCCGCACGGGCTGATTCCAGTCGGCGGCTGGGCGGTGGTGACGAGCACGGTCGGACCGTTTCCCCCGATCCCGTCGACCCTCAGCCCCCCTCCGCCGCCGGTGGCGGAGAAGTACGCGCCGCTGCCGTTCCCTGTGTCCTTCGCGGTGAGCGTGTACTCGCCCGGGTCGGTGCCCGCGTTGGTGAGTGACGCTGGGCCGCTGACGGTCAGGCCGCCGTTCACCGTCGCGGCGCCGGCGGTCAGGCCGCCGGTTACGGTCGCTGCGCCGTTCACCGTCGCCGCGCCGTTCACGGTGGCCGCGTTCCCGCC
>JALZEZ010000564.1 GCA_030861775.1 Actinomycetota bacterium | reverse complement strand
AGCTGCGCCGCGTGCTCGAGCGCCTCGACGGCCAGAGCGCGGACCCGGCCGCCCTGGCGGTCAACGTGGTCGCCGACGCCGCCGAGCGCGAGCCCGAGCGCGTGGAGGACGCCGTGGGCGAGCGCCCGTACGCGACCCGCGTGCTGCACGCGGAGCGGCGCGGGGCGTCGGCCGCGCGCAACGCCGGCTGGCGGGCGGCGGAGACCCCGCTGATCCTCTTCCTCGACGACGACGTGATGCCCGAGCCGCGCCTGGTCGAGGAGCACCTGGCCTGGCACGAGCGCCACCCCGAGGACGAGGCCGGCGTGCTCGGCCTGGTGCGCTGGGCGGACGAGCTGACCGTCACCCCGTTCATGCGCTGGCTCGAGCACGGCATCCAGTTCGACTACCCGCGGATCGAGCCCGGCACCGACGCCGGCTGGGGGCGCTTCTACACGGCCAACGCCTCGGTCAAGCGGGCGATGGTCGAGCGCGTCGGGGGCTTCGACGAGGAGTCGTTCCCGTTCGGCAACGAGGACCTCGACCTGGCGCTGCGCATGTCCCGCGAGGGGTTCCGCCTGCTCTACAACCCCGATGCCCGCGCCGAGCACCTGCACGCGATGGACCTCGAGATGTGGCGCCGCCGGGTGGTCCGGCTGGCGGTGGCCGAGCGGCGCTTCCTCGCGATGCACCCGGGCGACGCGCGGCCCTACTTCCACGAGCTGTTCACCGAGGCCGCCGCCATGCCGCGGCTGCGCGGGCGCTCGGTCACGGCCGCCCGGTTCGTGCCGCGCGGGCTGCCGGTCATCGGGCACTACGTGTGGTCGCGGGCGGACATCGTCTTCCGCCAGGAGCTCGCCGGGCCGTTCCTCGAGGCCTGGGAGGCGGACGCCGCCGGGCGGTCCGTGCCCGGACTGGAGGGCATGCCATAGGGCCGGACTGGGTATCTCGGCACGGGAGATCTCTTAGACAGCGCCAACAGGAGGCAGGGATGTACGTTCGCGCGCTACTCGTCGCGGCCATAGCCGCCGCGCTCGCGCTCAGCCTGGTGGGAACGGCCGCGGCGGCCGAGGTGAGCTTTCCGAAGAGCCCGGCACCGTCCTGGCTGACGGAGGACGTGAAGCAGAGGCTCGCCGACGGCGAGTCCGTCCCGGTGGACGACCACCAGGTCTACGACGTGTGCCCCGGCGCGGCGATCCACGAGAACGGCGTGGGCACCGGAACCTGCCTCGTCGTGCCGTTCGGCTGCACCGCGAACTTCGTCTACACCTCGGGCTCGGGACCGGCCGCGCAGGTGGCCACCGGGGGCCAGTACTACCTCGGCACGGCCGGGCACTGCACGGAGAAGGTCGGCGAGCCCGTGTACGGCGCCGTGGCCACGCCCGGCGTCGGGCCGGCCATCCAGCGCATCGGCACGGTCTCGAAGCGGATCGAGGACTACCCCGACGACGGCAACGTGCGCGACTTCGCCTCGATCAAGATCGACGACGGCCTGCGCCTCTACCCGCAGAGCCCGGTCGGCGGGCCGCAGGGCATCTACGACGGCTGCGACACCGGCGCGCCGCTCAAGTACTACGGCCACGGCTACGAGGTGGCGGTCGCGCAGGGCAAGCCCGGCGTCGGCGTGGCGGAGGTCTGGTACCGCGACGGCTTCGGCTGGATCGGCCCGATCAACGGCGGCGACTCCGGCAGCGGCGTGATCCACGCCGACAACCGCGCGATCGGCGACCTGACCGCGACCGCGATCGTCTACCTCCCGGCCTTCTTCCCCGGCGAGTCGATCGGCAGCCGCATCACCTGGATCCTGAGCTTCACCGGGCACTCGCTCGTGAACCAGGACTTCACGCTCTCCCGCGACACGACCGCCTGCTTCACCACCGTGGACGGCGGGGATGACGGTGGCGGCGGAGGCGGCTCCGGCGGAGGCGGCAAGGGCGGCGGGAACGGCGGCGGAGGCGGAAAGGGCGGCAAGCCCAAGGCCTAGCGCCGCCCGGCGCCGCGCCTCCGGGTAGCGTCATGCGGCGGTGCTTGACCGCTGCATCTTCGCTGTACGCACAGCACACGCTGAGCTGGCTCGGGAGGTCGACGCCAGGGTCGAGCGCCTAGCGGCGTACTACCGGCCGCTCGGGGCCCCGCGGGTGTCCGCGCGGCGCGTCGAGTGCCTGGGACTCACGATCGGAGCGGTCGACTTTGGGGGTGGCTCGCACGACCCCGCCGCGCCGCTCTGCTTCGGGAACCGGCTGCCCCCCGGGCTGCACGCCTCCGGCGACCTCGTCCACGCGGGCGACGCCGAGCTGCGCCGGCTCGACGGCCCGCTGGCGGCGATCGCGGCGGAGGGCGCGGTCGCGCGCATCGTGGC
>JALZEZ010000563.1 GCA_030861775.1 Actinomycetota bacterium | reverse complement strand
GGCTGGTCCGATCGCGCGGACGCGCTGGTCCACCCCGGGTCGGTCGGCCCGGACGAGCTCGACGCCCGGGCGCGCTCCGGCGCCCAGCGGGGCGTGCTGCGGCACGTGAACGGCGCGGGGCGCACGACCGGCCTGCCCCAGCTCCGGATCGACTCGCTGCTCGAGCTGACCGGCGTCGGCGAGCGGCTCTCGGGCGTGCACTACCTCACCGCGGTGCGGCACACGCTGACCAAGGACGGCTACTTCACCGAGTTCCAGGTGGGGCTGCCGGAGCCCGTGCTGCCGCGGGCGGGCGGCGGCGAGCGCCCCGCCACCGGCCCACTGGTCACGGCGACCGTGGACGACATCGACGACCCCAACGGCTGGGGCCGGGTGCGGGTCCTGCTGCCGTGGCTCGACGGCGAGATCGCCTCGGTGTGGGCGCGGCTGGCGGTCCCGGCGGCGGGGGGCGAGCGCGGCTTCTTCTTCATCCCCGAGGTCGGCGACGAGGTGATCGTGGGCTTCCTCGGCGGCGAGGCCCGCTTCCCCGTGGTGCTGGGCTCGACCTGGAACGGCACCCAGGCCCCGCCGGAGTCGCTCGACGCCGCCACCAACCCGATCCGCTCGATCGTCAGCCGCACCGGCCACCGGCTGACGCTCGACGACACCGACGGAGCGGCGCAGGTGAAGGTGGAGACGGCCGCCGGCCAGAGCCTCCTGCTCGACGACACCTCCGGCGGCGAGAAGATCGAGCTGGCCGACAAGACCGGCAACAAGATCACGATGAGCAGCAGCGGGATCGCCCTCGAGGCGGCCGCGGGCGGCAACGTGGAGGTCAAGGCGAGCAGCGGGAAGGTCGCGCTCCAGGGCACGCAGCTCGAGGGCAGCTCGACCGGCCCGGCCAAGATCTCGTCGTCGGCGGCGCTCGACCTCCAGGCCTCGGCAACCCTCGGCATCACGGGCGCGCTCGTGAAGATCAACTCGTAGGGGGGCCGGTGCCGCCCGCGGCGCGAGTCGGAGACGTCACGGTCCACGGCGGGACCATCACGGGCCCCGGGGTGCCGAACGTGCTGATCGGCGGCCAGCCAGCCGCGGTCATGGGCGACATGCACGCCTGCCCGATCCCGCCGGCCAGCGGCCACCTGCCGGTGAGCGCGTTCCCGAGCGGCAGCGCGACCGTGCTGATCGGCGGCCGGCCCGCCCTGCGCACGACCGACACCGCCCTGTGCGGCGCCATGGCGGCGGTGGGGGCGCCCACGGTGATGCTGGCGTGATCGAGCACGAGCACGCACGCCCCGCGAGCGAGTACCTGGGCCGCGGCTGGGCGTTCCCGGTGCGCTGGCTCCCGCCCGAGCAGCCCGAGGGCGCCCCACCCGCGGCGAGCCCGGCGCGCCGCGCCGCGCTGGCGGAGGCCGAGGAGGACGTGCGACAGGCCGTGCTCCTGCTGCTCAGGACCTCGATCGGCGAGCGGGTCATGCGTCCCGACTTCGGGGCCGGCATCGACCGCTACACGTTCGCGCCGCGCTCGCCGGCGACGCTGTTCCGGCTCCAGGACGACGTGCGGCGCGTGCTGGTCCGCTGGGAGCCGCGGATCATGGTCGAGCGCGTGGCGGCCACCCCCGCGGAGGACGACGACGGGCGCATCGACGTGGACATCGAGTACCGCGTCGACCCCCACCGCCGGCCGGAGAACCTCGTCTTCCCGTTCTACCTGGAGAACCCGCGGTGAGCGGCCACGACGACCCGCGCCGCGCCGCCGAGCTCCTCCAGGAGATCGCGCGCGGCGCCACGCGGACCCCGTTCCCGGCCGGCCCGCAGGAGACGGCGGCGACCTGGGGGGAGGTGCTCTTCGACATCCCCGTGGGGGGGACGGAGCCGGAGCGCCCGCCCCTGCGCGACCCGCTCGAGCCCTCGTCGCTGCTGCTCCAGGCGCTGACCGAGCGCCACGAGCAGCTCGTGCGGCACATGAACGAGCTGCCGGGCCGCGCCTGGCGCTGGTACCTGGAGGAGCAGGCGGGCGTGGAGCCGCTGCCGTACGAGCCCGACCGGGTGATGCTCGAGGTCGCCGGCGACGCGAAGCGGCTCCCGGCCACGATCCCAAAGGGCTCGCTGGCGAAGGCCGGCCGCGACCTCGACGGCGGCGAGCGGCTCTACAGCACCACCGAGCCGCTGCGCGTGCTGGGCGGGCGGCTGCTGGGCGGGCACTCGTACGGGGTGACGGACGAGCGCGACAACGTGGTGGCGCACGACGCGCTGGCCCTGAGCGGCCTCGACGCGAAGGGCAAGCCGGCGCCCCCGTTCCACCCGTTCGCCTCGTCCGCCGACGCCCCGGCCGCGCACGAGCTCTACATCGCCAGCGACCTCCTGC
>JALZEZ010000060.1 GCA_030861775.1 Actinomycetota bacterium | reverse complement strand
ACGGCAGCCCGAGCGCGTGCGCGGCCGCCGCGAACGGGGCCAGGGCGCGCAGGCGCCGCGGGTGGGTGGCGACTTCGAAGGTCATCCGCCGCGCCAGCCGCTCGCGCGGGGTGCGCTCGAAGTTGCGCTCGACCTGCGCGCGCGAGTCGTTGATCAGCTCGTCGTAGCGGACGCCCGAGGGGCAGGCGGTCACGCAGGCCATGCAGCCGAGGCAGCGGTCGAGGTGGGTCACGAGCGTGCGCGAGAGCTCGCTGCCCTCCTCCAGCCCCTCCTTCATCAAAACGATCCGCCCGCGCGGCGAGTCCATCTCCTCGCCCCACAGCCCGTAGGTGGGGCAGGTCGGGAGGCAGAAGCCGCAGTGCACGCAGTCGGCGATCGTGTCCATCGACGGCGGCCGGGTCGAGTCGAACGCGGTGGCCATCAGATGCCGCCCACGAACACGCCGGGGTTGCAGGCGCCGGCCGGGTCGAAGCGCTCCTTCACGCGGCGCATCAGGCCGACGGCGCCGGGGTCCACGACACCCCACGGGTCATCGGCGTCGCCGTCGAGCACGACGCACGGGGAGGGAGCGAGCATGCGCCGCAGCTCCGGCACCGCCTCGGCGTTGGGGAGCGCGACCCAGGCGAGCCCGTACGCCGCACGCGCTACGAGCGAGCCGCCGAGCCGCTCCGCCGCACGGATCTGATCCGCGAGCTGAGTCTGCACGCCGGAGACGCGAACCACGAGGGAGCCGCGCTGGAGCGCCCGCTGCTCGTCCCACATGGCCTCGTCGTCCTCGATCACCTCGCCGTGCGGACCCGCCTCGCGAGCCCGAGTGGCCGCCTCCGCGCCGCCGAAGCGGGCGAACACGCGCCCGCCTCCGCCGCCCCAGCGCACGTCGAGGCACTGCGCCTCGATCGGGGCGTGCGCGAGCTGGAGGGCGGCGGCGGCGATCTCCTCCGGACCTTCGGCCTCGACGACCAGCGTGGCGGTCGTGGCCGGGACCGGTTGCAGGCGCAGCGCGACCTCGAGGATCGCGCCGAGCGTGCCCAGCGAGCCGGTGAACAGCTTGGCCAGGTCGTAGCCGGCCACGTTCTTGATCACCTTGCCGCCGGAGCGGGCGATCGTGCCGTCCGACAGGGCCACGGTCATGCCCAGCACGATGTCGCGCGGCGCGCCGTAGCGGTGGCGGAGGGGGCCCGAGTCGCCGGTCGCGAGCACGCCGCCGACGGTGGCGTCCGGGTGCGGCGCCGGGTCGATGGCGAGCATCTGCCGGGCGCCGGCCAGCTCCTCCTGGAGGCGGGCCAGGGGCACGCCCGCCTGCACGACGGCGGTCAGGTCGCCCTCGTTGTGCTCGAGGATCCGGTCATGCTCGCGCAGGTCGAGCTCCACGTCCGGCGGCGGGGCCGGGGCGCCCCAGCCGAGCTTCGTCCCGCCGCCGCGTATCCGCACGCGCCTCCCGCTCTCCGCGGCCTCGCGGAGGGTCGCCGCCGCCCGCTCGTACATCAGAAGCGCTCCGCTATCCCCGCCGCCTCGAGCGGGTGCTGCCGGTACGGGCCGGGGACCTCGCCGCACAGCCGCGGCGTGGGCATGACCTTGCCGGGGTTGGCGAGGCCGTCGGGGTCGAACGCACAGCGCAGCCGCTGGAACGCCTCCAGGTCGCCCTCGCCGAACTGCCGCGGCATGTAGCGCTTCTTGTCCACGCCCACGCCGTGCTCGCCGGTGATCGAGCCGCCGGCCTCCACGCAGGCCACGACGATCTCGCCCGCCAGCTCCTCGGCCCGCTCCGGCTCGCCGGGCACCGCGCCGTCGTAGCAGACGAGCGGGTGCAGGTTGCCGTCGCCGGCGTGGAAGACGTTGGCCACCTTCAGGCCGTACTCGGCGGACAGCTCCTCGATCCGCCGCAACACCTCGGGCAGCCGTGTGCGCGGGATCACGCCGTCCTGCACGTAGTAGTTGGGGGCGATCCGGCCCATCGCGGCGAAGGCGGCCTTGCGCGCCCTCCAGATCAGCTCGCGCTCGGCCTCGTCGGCCGCCACGCGGACGCCGGTGGCGCCGTTCGAGCGGCAGATCGCGAGCATCTCGTCGAAGCGCGCGTCGCACTCCAAGCGCGGGCCGTCGAGCTCGACGATCAGGGCCGCCGCGGCGTCGCGCGGGTAGCCGGCGTGCACGGCCGCCTCCACCGCCTCGATCGAGAGCCGGTCCATCATCTCCAGGGCACCCGGCACGAGCCCGGCGGACACGATGTCCGACACCGCCTGCCCGGCCTCGCTGGTCGAGTCGTAGAAGGCGACCAGCGTGCGCACCGTCTGGGGGCGTGGAACGACCCGCAGCGTGATGCGGGTGGCCACGCCGAGCGTCCCCTCGGAGCCGACGAACGTGCCGACCAGGTCGTAGCCCGGCAGGTCCGCGCCCTTGCCGCCCAGCTCGGCCACCGAGCCGTCGGCCAGCACCACCTCCAGGCCGGTCACGTAGTTGGTCGTGAAGCCGTACTTGAAGCAGTGCGCGCCGCCGGAGTTCTCGGCCACGTTGCCGCCGATCGAGCAGACGATCTGGCTCGAGGGGTCGGGCGGGAAGAAGTAGCGGGGCGCGACCGCGTGCGAGACGGCCAGGTTGGTCACGCACGGCTCGACCACCACCCGCTGGTTGAGCAGGTCCACGTCGAGGATGCGCCGCAGCCGGGTCAGGACGATCAGCACCCCGTCCTCGACCGGCAGCGCCCCGCCGGAGAGGCCCGAGCCGGATCCCCTCGCCACCCACGGGACCCCGGCGGCGTGGCAGGCGCGCACCACGTCGCGCACCTGCTCGGGGGTGTCGGGGAGCACGGCCACGCGCGGGGTGACGGCGTACTGGAGCAGCCCGTCCGACTCGTAGGTGCGAAGGGCGTGCGGGTGGGTGACGACGTGATCGCCCCCGCAGATGCGCTCCAGCCGCCTCAGCACGTCCGGCACGCCGTTGACGGTAGCCTGCGTCCGTGCCGACCGTTGAGGCGAACGGGCTGCGCCTCTACTACGAGGTGCATGGCGAGGGCGAGCCGCTCCTCTGCGTGATGGGCCTGGGCGCCGACCACTCGGCGTGGGTCCTCAACGTCCCGGTGCTGGCGGAGACGCACAGGGTCGTGGTCTTCGACAACCGCGACGTGGGGCAGTCGTCGTACGTCGAGGAGCCGTACGAGGTGACCGACATGGCGGCCGACGCGCTGGCGCTGGCCGACGCGCTCGAGCTCGACTCGTTCCACCTGGTCGGCATGTCGCTCGGCGGGGCGATCTCCCAGGAGCTGGCGCTGGCGGCGCCCGAGCGGGTGCGCACGCTCTCGCTCGCCGTCACCTACGGCGGCAACGGCGGCTGGGGCCGGCAGCGCGCGAAGGTGTTCCGGCGGATCCTCGAGGGCGACATGAGCCGCGAGGAGCGGGTGGACTTCCTGATGGCGCTGGTCTACTCGGAGATCGTGTTCGACAACGAGGGGTTCCGCGAGGCGGCCCGGGCGACGATGCTCCAGCACCCGCATCCGCAGTCGAACGAGGCGTTCATCCGGCAGCTCGACGCCGGCGCCCGCCACGAGACCCGGCCCCGGCTCGGGGAGCTGTCGATGCCGGTGCAGGTGATCGGCGCGAGGCGCGACGTGATGATCCCGCCGCACAAGTCCGGCGAGCTGGCCGAGCTGATCCCGGACGCGAAGCTGACCGTGCTCGACTGCGGCCACGCCTGCAACGTCGAGCAGGCGCAGGAGTTCAACGCGCTCGTGCGGGACTTCGCGCGCGTGCGCGCGAGCGTCTGACCCATTAGGGTGGGCGCATGACCCCTGCGCGGAGCCTCGTGCTCGCCATCCTCGCGCTGTTCCTGCTCGCGCCGGCGGCGCTCGCCCAGGAGCAGCAGGAGACCGCCAGGCACCCGTCGCCGGGCGGCGACGTGAGCGCCGAGCTGAGCTACACCAAGCTCGACGACTTCAACTACGAGAACGTCCGCATCAAGATCACGCGCGCGGGGAACGTGCTGCACGACGCGCTCGTGCCCGAGCCGTGCGAGGACTGCCCGCCCGCCCCGGCCGGGCTCGGCGACCCGGAGAACCCCTCGCTGCGGCTGCGCGACCTGAACTCCGACGGCGAGCCCGAGGCGCTGGTGGACCTCTACACGGGCGGCGCCCACTGCTGCACCTACACGCAGATCTACCGCTATGACGCGGCCACCAACGCGTACCGCCGCCTGAAGGCCGCCTGGGGCGACTACGGCTACGAGCTGACCGACCTGAACGGCGACGGCACGCCCGAGTTCCGCTCGGCCGACTGGCGCTTCGCGGGGGCGTTCACCGCCTACGCCGCCTCCGGCGCGCCGATCCAGATCTGGCGCTTCGGCGGGAGCCGGATGGTCAACGTCACGCGCCAGTTCCGGAGCCTGGTCAAGGCCAACCTGCGCGACTTCCTCCGGCTCTACAAGGAGATCCGCAGGGACCCGGACGTGCCCGACGTGCGCGGCTTCCTCGCCGCCTACGTGGCCGACAAGTACCTGCTCGGCCAGGGCGACACCGCCTTCGACCTCGTCAACGCCGCCCATCGCCGCGGCGAGCTGAAGGCCCTGCCCGGCGACACGTCGCCGGCGGGCAAGCGCTACATCACCGCGCTGCGCAGGTTCCTGCGCAAGACCGGCTACCGCTAGCGGGCCTCCGCCAGCGAGCGCACGACCGCCTCGTAGAACCCCTCGCCGACCGCCGACTCGGTGATCTCCGTGTTCGGCGGAGCCCCCGACATGATCGACGGGTCCTTCGCGGCGGCGTTGGCCACTAGGAAGAAGCGGCCGACCACGCCGGCCACGCCCAGGTCCTCGCGCGAGTCGCCCACGCCCACGCACTCCTCCGGCGCGTAGCCGCGGGCGCGCATGTGCGCGGCCACCGCGCTCGCCTTCGAGGCCGTGCGCGGGATCAGGTGGTAGCAGTGCGGCGGGCCGGGGAGGTCCTGGAGCGTCTCCCTCGGCGAGATCGCCCCGTTGTCCACGAGCCGCAGCTCGGGGTGGCCGTGCTCGGCCATCAGCGCGTCGGCCTCGGCCGTGTCCACGAGCCCGCGGAAGATGTGGCTGAACTCGCGGCCCGTGTGCCAGGGCGAGTGGTACTCGAAGCGGCCCTCGTAGCGCTCGAGCAGGAGCGCGGGCGCTCCCGTGGCCTCGATCAGCGCGTGGACGGTGCGGTCCTCGGTGGGCTGGAGGTCGCCGGTGAGGTAGGTGTCCTCGCCGTCGAGGTGGAGGCCGCAGCCGACCTCGTAGATGTAGGCGGTCTGGCCCAGCAGGCGGGCGTCCTCCATCACCTGCGCCTTGCGCCGGCCCGACTTCAGCACCACCTCGACCCCGGCCCGGTGGCAGGCCTCGAGCGCGCGCGCCGGGAGCAGCGTGAAGCCGCCCTCGTGGTCGCGGAAGAGCGAGGCGTCGCGGCCGAGGAGGGTCCCGTCGAGGTCGGTGTACACGCAGCGGATGGCCATCGGCGGGGGCCTACTATGGCGGGTCGTGGCTGTGGCTCGGACGAAAGCGCCCTGGCAGGGGCTGATCGAGTCGGGCCGCGACGAGCAGGTCGTGTACGAGGGGCGCCTGGGCGCCCGCAAGGCCCAGCGCGTGCCGGTGCCCGAGCACCTCCACCCCGCGCTGCTCGAGGCGCTCGACCGGGGCGGCGTGACCAAGCTCTACACCCACCAGGCCAACGCGCTGGCCTCCGCGCTCGAGGGCGACACGATCGTCACCACCGGCACCGCCAGCGGCAAGTCGCTCGCCTTCAACCTGCCGGTGCTCGACACGCTCGCCCGCGACCGCCGCGCCCGCGCCTTCTACCTGTACCCAACCAAGGCCCTGGCCCAGGACCAGGCCCGCAAGCTGACCGAGCTCCGCGCTCCGTTCCTGCGCCACGCGATCTACGACGGCGACACGCCGACCAGCGAGCGCCGCGCGATCCGGGCCCGCTCGAACCTGATCCTCACCAACCCCGACATGCTGAACGTGGGGGTGCTGCCGCACCACCGCCAGTGGGGCGACGTGCTGGCCAACCTGGCCTGGATCGTGGTGGACGAGGCGCACGTGTACCGCGGCGTGTTCGGCTCGCACGTGGCGAACGTGCTGCGGCGGCTGCGGCGGATCGCGCGCGCGTACGGGACCGAGCCGCGCTTCGTGCTCGCCAGCGCGACGATCGCGAACCCGGGCGAGCTGGCCGAGCGGCTGACCGGGCGCGAGTGCCGGCTGGTCGATCGCGACGGCGCCCCGCGCGCCGAGCGCAAGATCGCCATGTGGAACCCGCCGCTGACCGACGAGGCGACCGGCAAGCGGGTGAGCGTGCTGAGCGAGGCGGCCGGCGTGCTGGCGAAGCTGGTCGAGGACGGGGTGCGGACGATCTGCTTCATGCGCTCGCGTCGCGGGGTGGAGCTGGTGCAGAAGTTCACGCGGCTGCGGCTGGAGGACATCGGGAGGGCGGACCTGGCCGAGCGGATCGCGCCCTATCGGGCCGGGTACACGCCGACCCAGCGGCGGGAGATCGAGCGGCGGCTGTCCGAGGGGGACCTGCTGGCGGTGGTGGCGACCAACGCGCTGGAGCTGGGCATCGACGTGGGCGATCTCGAGGCGTCGATCTGCATCACCTATCCGGGGACGGTGGCCTCGCTGCGGCAGATGTGGGGGCGGGCGGGGCGCCGCCAGACGGGGCTCGCGATGTACATGGCCGGCGAGGACGCGCTCGACCAGTTCTTCTGCCGCCACCCCGAGGACTTCCTCTCGCGGCCGATCGAGTCGGCGATCCTCGACCACGAGAACGAGTCGATCCACCTGCCGCACCTGGTGGCCGCGGCGTACGAGCTGCCCCTGGACTCCGAGGACACCGAGATCCTCGGGCCGCGCTGGGAGGGCTACGCGCAGCAGCTCGTGCGTATCGGGGCGCTGCGCGAGCGCGACGGCCGCTACCTGCCGCGCGGCTCCGAGTTCCCGGCCGGGCGGATCTCGCTGCGCTCGGCGGGGGTGGACGGGATCGCGGTGGTGGAGGAGGCGCGCGGGGAGGTGATCGGGACGGTCGAGGCCGAGCGGGCGCACTCGACGGTCCACCCCGGCGCCGTGTACCTGCACCTCGGCGAGAGCTTCGAGGTGCAGGAGCTGGACCTGCGCGGGCGGAGCGCACTGGTGCGCTCGTTCTCGGGCGATTGGTACACGCAGCCCAAGAAGGAGACCGAGACGTTCATCGAGGAGGTGCGCCGCCAGCGGATGATCGGGACGGTCGAGCTGAACTTCGGGATGGTCTCGGTGAGCGAGGAGGTCGTCGCCTTCCAGAAGAAGCGCGTGAGCGACCACGAGGTGCTCGACCTGCTGCCGGTCGACCTCCCGATGCAGCGCTTCGTGACCCAGGCGCTCTGGTACGTGATCCCCGAGGCGCTGCTGGCGGACGAGTTCCCGCTCGAGGTGCTCCAGGGGTCGCTGCACGCGGCCGAGCACGCGCAGATCGCCGTGCTGCCGCTGATCGCGATGTGCGACCGCTGGGACATCGGCGGGCTCTCGACCGCGTACCACCACCAGACCGGCCGGGCCACGATCTTCATCTACGACGGGCACCCGGGCGGGGTGGGGATCACGCGGGCCGGCTACGAGACGTTCGAGCGGCTGTGCGACGACGCCCTGCTGCTGATCTCCGAGTGCCCGTGCCGGTCCGGCTGCCCCTCGTGCGTGCAGTCGCCGAAGTGCGGGAACCTGAACGAGCCGCTGAACAAGAACGGCTCGGTGGAGCTCTTGCAGCGCATCCGGGCGGCTTAGGCACGCGAAGCTGTGCAAGTGCTTCGCGTGCGCGCGAGAGTGCGGGGGGCGGGGCCGACGCCAGATGGGTGCCCTCCCGCCGTCTGCACGCCGCCCTGCTCGCGCTTGCGCTGAGCGCGCCCGCGCCGGCCGCCGCCAGCTCTGGCGGCGTCGCCGTCCCGAGCGTGCCCCCCGTCCCGGGCAGCGGCTCCAGCTCCACGGACGCGGGCGGCTCGGTGGCCGGGCGCTCCGAGAGCAGCGCGACCTCGAAGCTCTCGGTCGCCTCGTTCGCCCTGAACGGCTCGCGCTTCTACGAGCACGGCCGCCCGCTGCGGGTGAGCTTCGAGCTGAGCGGCCGCGGCTCGGCCAAGCTGAAGCTGGTCTTCGTCCGCGACCGGGCGCGGGTGAAGGTCGTGGACCTCGGCGACCGGGCGGCCGGCACGCGCCACAGCGTCGCGGTGCCGCTCGACGGGCTCGCGGGGACGATCGACGTCCGTGTCAGCGGGCGCGACTCCCGCAGGCGCACGATCAAGGCGGCGTCCACGCGCTCGATTGACGTGCGCTCGCACCGCTTCCCGGTGGTCGGTCCGCACACCTTCGGCGCCGAGGGCTCGCGCTTCGGGGCGGAGCGTGACGGCGGGCGCCGCAAGCACCAGGGCCAGGACGTCTCCGCCGCCGAGGGCACGCCGCTCGTGGCCGCGCGCGGCGGCGTGGTCGTCTTCACCGGCGACCAGCCGAGCGGGGCGGGGATCTACGCCGTGATCCGCGGTGCCGGCGAGAGCCGCGACTACGTGTACATGCACCTGGTCGAGGGGTCGCTGCTCGTGCGTCGCGGGCAGACCGTGCGGACGGGTCAGCTCATCGGGAAGGTGGGCCAGACCGGCGCCTCGCAGGGCCCGCACCTGCACTTCGAGATCTGGCAGGGCGCGTGGCAGGGCGGCGGCTCGCCGATCGACCCGCTCCCGCTGCTCCAGCGCTGGGACGCCTGGAGCTAGCCCGCGCGGCGCTAGGAGGGTTTGGCGAAAGTCGGGGGCATCGTCGGCGTTTCCTTGGCGAAACGCTTGCTATCGCGCTCCTAATCCTCCTAGCTTGGCCGCTCCCTAACAAGTTGGCCCCGGCGACGCTCCCACGCCCCGGGGCCGTGGCACAGGAGCGTGAACTCCCATGCACGACCAGCCTAGCCCCGAGGCGCGGCCATGAACGCCGTCAGCCTGATCGGGACTCTGAGCACCCCTCCCGACCTACAGGAGCCGGACAGCGACCCCCCGCGCTGCACGATGCAGATCGCCGTCCCCCGCCGCTCACGCAGCGGGATACGCGAGCCGGGGATCGTCTACGTCAGCGTGACGATCTTCGGGCTACGGGCGCGCGAGTGCGCGGACCGGCTCAAGCTCGGCAGCCGGATCGGCCTCGCCGGTCGGCTCGACTCGGCCGACCCGGCGGGCATCCTGATCGACCAACTCGACTACCTCTAGAAGCGCTGGAGGTCCCTTCGGCGCTCGCGCAGGGCACGCGCGAGGGGTCCTCCATACGCCACCATCCCCGCGTTCAGGCGAGCACAGTGCGTGCACAGTCGCCTGCCGCCGCGTCCCGCCCGCCAGTAGCGGCGTTCGATGTTGTTGCCTTCCGTGCAGGCCAGGTTGTCGTGGTACACGGGCATCAGCACGGAGTGCCAAGCGCGGTGTTCTGCGGCCATGAGCGGCCTCTTTCTCTCGGGACTTCCCCGCCGCTGCGGCCTCTCCAGGTCACAGCACACGAGCTTGAAGCGATTGTCCTGCGGCTGCCGGACGGACCCGAGCCGTCGGCGGGTGCGTGTACGGTGGCCGCCTCTTGGGACATGGGCCGTCCCCCGCCTCTCCAAGACGTATCGGGGGGCGGCCCCAACCCTCGTGGTGTCCTACGCAGCGAGGAGCGCGGCTCGCCGTTCGGCCCGCGCCGCGACCACGGCCCGCGCGCGACTCAGCGCGCGGGCAAGCTGGGCGAGGATGGTCAGGTCGGCGTGCAGCCGCACGCGCTCGATGCCGCGCACCCGCAGCGGGAGCAGCGCCCACTCGTTCTTGAGCCTGCCGAACTCGCGCTCGACGGCCGAGCGTTGGGCGTAGAGCTTGCCCCACCGCTTCGACTCGCGCGGGATCAGCGGGTGCAGGCGGCTCGCCTTGACCCACCGCGAGGCGGGCTTGCAGTCGCCCGTGGGGCAGCGCCACTTGCTCGCGCCGCGCTTGTAGTCGGCCCCCGCGAAGGTCCACGTTCCGTGCTCGCACGTCGGCGGCCTGTGGTGGCCCTGCATCACACCCTGCGTCTTGCGGAGCTTCACGACCGGATGGCAGCCGCGCGCCTCGAAGGCGTCGTGAACGGGGCCGGTGTCGTACGCCGAGTCCATCGCGGCGGTCAGCGGGCGGAAGCCGCGTGCCTGAGTCGCGTCGAGCAGCGCAGTCGCGAACGTCTGCTCGACCTCGCGCGCAGTCTCGACCGACCACGCGAGCGGGAGCCCCGTGCGCGTGCAGACGGCGGCGTGGACCTTGTACCCGTAGAAGCCGCCGCCCTTGCGTGTGGACACGGCCGAGCGGTGGCCCCAACTCGCGTCCGGGTCCGAGTAGCGCTTGCGCTCCGGGCCGTTCTTCGACAGGTAGCGCTGTCCGTTCGCGTAGGCGGGGAGGTCCGAGCCGTCGAGCGCGACGTGCTCGCCCATCCCCGGCATGAGCTTGTGCAGCCCGTCCGTCACGCGGTCGAGGCAGTCGGCCAGCGCCGCCGAGTGCTCGCGCAGCTTCGCCGTGAAGCGGTAGCACGCCCACTGAGAGGGGACCGCGCCGAGCGCGTCCCTGAGCGCCGCGTGCTCGGCGACGAGCCGGACGGCGCGGCTCCACATCGGGATCGCATACATGCTCTTGACGAGCGCCACGCCGACCATCGCCCGGATCGGGTAGCCGGGCCGACCCGTCCAGCGCGTGGCCTCAAGCTCGGCCACGAGGGCTTGAATCTCGGGCGAGTCGAGGAGGGAACGAAGCTCGGAAACCGCCGAGCGCGGTGGTACCTTGGGAACGTCCACGGAGGTCCAATCTCTGTGGGCCTGACCCCCGGAGGCTGCAACCTCGCGGGGGTCACCTTTCGGTCAATTACAAGACCGAATCTACACCCCGCGTCGGACGGAAAAACCGCAGCGCAGAGCGAAAAACCGGGGGCTGGGCCGTACACTTCGGCGGTGCCTACACGCACCCGGGAGATACTCGCCACCATCGTTGCCATTGGGGGCGCGGCGCTTATTGGCGCGGCCGTTGGCGGCAATGTTGGGTTGCTCATCGTCGCGAACGTCACCGCCCTCGCGGCGTTGTTCTGGGTCCTGTCGGCGGACCCGATCTCGAAGCGGCTGCCTTACAGGATCGTCAGGAGCGCGGGGCCAGAGATCACGCCCGAAATGCTCGCTGCGTTCAGCAAGGGCCGCCAGGCGCTGCGGACGTTGCGGCGGCGCTTGCGCGGCAAGATTCGAGAGGGGACCGAGCTTCTAGAGGAGTGCAATCGCGCGGCAAGCGGTTTCACGACGGCAGCCCCGCCTGTGTTGTTCGGCTTTGGGGGTCTCGGCGCGAGGGTCGAGACGTGGACTAAATCCGTTGAAAAGCTCCTAGAGATCGCGTTGGATCGTTACGGCGATGAGTTCCATGAAGCGTGCCTTGCTCCCGTTGGGCAGAACGTCATCACGGACGAACAGCGCCTCGCCGAGATGATGGAGACCCGGGTGGCAATGCTCCAACTGATCGTGGAGCAGATGGAAAAGGACGCACCGTGAGGCATGGGGTAAGCCGATCACGAGGCGCGGGGTACAGCCCAACTTCCCCCTCCCGCAACCCCGCGCTAGGAGCGGCCTAGCGTGTTTCGCCAATTCCTACCTAGCCCGAGCGGCGCTAGCCTCCGGCCGCGGATGCGGCCGAGCGACTACCTGCGGACCACCACCGAGCGGTCGGCCGCCGAGCTGCCGCCGGGGTTCCGAGCCGCGGTCGAGGAGCACGCCGAGCGCGTGGGGGCGGGATCGCCGCTGGCCGACGTGCGGGCGGCATGCGTGACGTCTTCCGAGCCCGCGGGCGGTGGGGGCCTGTTCAGGCGCCGCAAGCGCGCGTACGACACGTGGCTCCTGCTCGGGGCCGGCGTCCTGACGGTGGTCACCGACGCCTCCGGCCGGCCCGTGGTCTCGCTCTACCGGCTGAGCGAGATCGAGGTGAAGCGCTTCGACTCGACGCTGGTCGAGGACACCGGACTGGACGTGATCGGGCTCCCGCTGGGAGCCACCGAGCGCTCGTCCGCCTTCCTGCCGCTGGACCAGCGCGAGGCGGGGAGCCGCTTCGAGGCAGAGCTCCGCGCGGCGGTGGC
>JALZEZ010000274.1 GCA_030861775.1 Actinomycetota bacterium | reverse complement strand
CCCCCGCGGCCGTGGATCGAGGCCGCCTGCCAGACCGCCGCCGACCCCACGCTCGCCCCGCCCGGCAAGCACGTCGTCTCGCTCTTCTGCCAGTGCTTCCCCCCGGAGGTGGACGCCGAGGCGGCCGCCGACGCCGCCGTGGCCCGCTTCGCCGAGGTCTGCCCCGGCCTGCCGGAGCGGATCGAGGGGCGCGTCGTGCTCGGGCCGCGCGAGCTCGAGGAGCGCTTCGGCATCACCGGCGGCCACATCTTCCACGGCGAGATGCTGCCCGGGCAGCTCCTGGAGGACCGTCACGGGCCGCGCCGCTTCGGCGGGATCGAGGGCCTCTACCTGGCGGGCTCGGGCGCCCACCCCGGTGGGGCCGTGACCGGCGCCCCCGGCTATCTCGCCGCGCAAGCGGCTATCGCGGACCTGCGCGGCTGAGACAATCCGCCGGTGCGCAGGCTCGCCCTACCGGTCACCCTCGCGCTGGCCGCCATGGCCGCTCCGGCCCAGGCCGCCTCCCCCACGCTGGAGGCGGGCGCCGGCAAGGCCGACATCACGCCCAAGCTCGGCTACTACCTCGGCGGCTGGACGCGCGCCGACCGCGTCGCGGGCGGCCAGCACACCCGCCTACACGCCCGCGCGCTGGTGCTGAAGCGCGGCGACAGGAAGGTCGCGCTGGTCGCGATCGACCTGTTCATGGTGCCGGGCGGCCTGCTCAAGCAGATCGGCGACCGGCTGGCCGCGCGCGGCTTCAGCGAGCAGAACATCCTGATGTCGGCCTCGCACACCCACTCGGGCCCCGGCGGCTACGCGAACTACCCCACGCTGAACACCGCCGCGCCGAGCATGCAGACGGCCACCGACCCGGCCAGCTTCTTCGGCTTCTTCGACCCGAAGCCGGCCGACCCCGAGCTGTACCGCTTCCTCTACGACCAGATCTCGAAGGCGATCGAGCGGGCCGACGACGACCTCGCCCCGGCCGCGGCCGGCTGGGGCTCGTCGCGCATCGTGGGGCTCACACGCAACCGCAGCCTGGAGGCGCACCTCGCGAACCACGGGATCATCAAGGCTCGCGGCGAGGGCGACGAGGCCGACGACCCGGGCGGCTACGAGCACACGATCGACCCCGACGTGGACGTGCTGCGCGTCGACAAGGTGGTGCGCCGCAGGGGCCGGACGACGTACGTGCCGATCGGCGGCTGGACGAACTTCGCCGACCACGGCACCGTCACCAAGTCGTCGTTCCAGTTCTACAACCAGGACCACCACGCGTCGGCGTTCTACGTGTTCGAGAAGCGCGTCCGGCGCACCGGCCGCACACCCGCGGGCCAGGAGGTCGTGAACGTCTACGGCAACTCGAACGAGGGCGACATGTCCGCCGGCCTCACCCGCCACGGCCCGGCGGCGTCCGACTACGTGGGCCGGATCGAGGGCTCCGCGATGGTGCGGGCCTGGGAGCGCGCAGGCCGCGCGCTCCAGCGCAAGCCGCAGCTCGACTTCCGCTGGACGCGCGTGTGCTTCTGCGGGCAGGAGGTCGAGGGCGGACAGGTGGACGACCACTCCGAGGTGGGCCAGCCGTTCCTGACCGGCTCCGAGGAGGAGCGCGGCCCCCTCTACGACATGACCGGCGACGACTACGAGGACACCCGCTCGCCGATCCACCGCGGGCCCCAGGGCTACAAGAACGGCGGCCCGCTGGGCGACGTGCCGACCCGCGTGCCGCTCGTGGCGATCCGGGTCGGGCCGCGGCTGATCGCGTCGATCCCGGGCGAGGCCACGAAGGAGGTCGGCGCGCGCACCCGCTCCGCCGTGGCCGCGGCGGTGGCCGGCGCGGGCATCGAGCGGGTGGCGATCTCCGGGCTGGCCAACGAGTTCGTCCTCTACTTCACGACGCCGGAGGAGTACGAGCGCCAGCACTACGAGGGCGGCAACACCCACTTCGGGACCTACTCCTCGAACCTGATCAGGCAGGAGCTGGCGAGGCTGGCCGGCACGCTCGTGCGCGGCGAGCCGGCCCCCGCGCCGGTCGAATTCGACCCCACCAACGGCGTCCGGCCCGACGGCCCGCTCTACGGCGACGGCGCGGCGAGCGGGTCGATCCTCGAGCAGCCGGCGGCGTCCTACCCGCGGCTGGGGCACGCCGCGATCGCCTGGCAGGGCGGGCCGGAGGGGCTCGACCGGCCGGTCGACCGGGCCTTCCTGGTGGCCGAGCGGCGTGTGGGCTCGCGCTGGGTCCGCTACGACGACGACCTCGGCCTGGCGATGCTCTGGCGCGTGAACGGCGGCGGCCGCCACGACGCCTTCTGGGAGGTACCACGCAACGCCCCGCTCGGGACCTACCGGTTCGTCGTGCAGGCGAAGCGCTACCGGCTCGTCTCGCGCGAGTTCCGGGTCGAGGCGGCGCGCACGCTGTCGCTGCGGCAGGTCCCGGCGCCGCACGGCTACTCGGCCGTGGTGGTCGAGTACCCCGAGGCGCAGCGCGACATCGACATCACCACGCGGCCGAAGTTCGCCGACGGCGGCGCGATCACGTTCCGCGTGGGCAACCGCCGCGTTCGGGTCACGCGCGCGAAGGACGACGTGGACTTCACCGTGCGCGTGTCCGGCGGCGTGCCGGTGTTCGTGGACGCCGGTCAGGCCCGCGACCGTCACGGGAACGTGAACGGGAGCGGGCTAGCGTTGAAGTAGTGCTGCTCAGCGTCCTCGACCAGTCCCCCGTCCCCGAGGGGTCCACCGGCGCGGACGCGCTGCGCAACACGATCGACCTCGCCCGGGCCACCGACGCGCTCGGCTACCACCGCTACTGGCTGGCCGAGCACCACGGCGGCGTGATGCTCGCGGGGCCCAGCCCGGAGGTGCTGATCGGGCCGGTGGCGGAGGCGACCGAGCGGATCCGGGTCGGAAGCGGAGGCGTGATGCTGCCGCACTACAGCCCGCTCAAGGTGGCGGAGAGCTTCAGCGTGCTGAGCGCGCTGTACCCCGGGCGGATCGACCTCGCGCTCGGCCGCGCCGCGGGCACGGACCCGCTGACGGCGTTCGCGCTCCAGCGCGACCGCCGCGGCGCGGCGCCGGACGACTTCCCGCAGCAGCTCAGCGAGCTGCTCGGCTACCTCGACGACACGCTGCCGGGCGACCACCCGTTCGCCCGGCTCGCCGGTGCGCTGCCGGGGCGCCCGGAGGGACCGGAGCCGTGGCTGCTCGGGTCGTCGATGCAGAGCGCGATCTGGGCGGCCCAGCTCGGCCTGCCCTACGCGTTCGCGGACTTCATCAACCCGCACGGGGCGGAGATGGCGGCGGTGTACCGGGAGCGCTTCCAGGCCTCCGAGCGGCTGGCCGCGCCGCGCCTGATCGTGGGCGTATGGACGATCTGCGCCGAGACCGACGAGGGGGCCGAGCGCCTCACCGCGCCCGGCCGGATGGCGTTCAAGCTGCTCCGCCAGGGCCGGCTGATCCAGGTCCCGCCGGTGGAGAAGGCGCTGCGCTTCCTCGACGGCGAGGGCCCGCCGCGCAGCCGCCGGCTCGTCTACGGCTCGCCCGCGCCCGTCCGCGCGCGGCTGGAGGAGGTGGCCGAGTCCTACGGCGCGGACGAGCTGATGCTCGTGAACGTGATGCACGACCACCGCACGCGCGTGCGGTCGTACGAGCTGGTCGCCGAGGCGTTCGGGCTGGGCGCCGCGGCTCTGAGCGCGAACGCGCCAGGCGACGCGCGCGGGAACACTTAAGGTGCCTATGGCCCACTTAACTGTTCCAACGCTCGTTCCTACCCAGCCGCGGTAGACGCCCCGGCCTCCGCCAGCCCCCGGAGCAGCCGCTTGGCCACGCCGCGCAGCGTCTCCTTGCCATAGGAGTGCGTGCCGTTGCCGGTGGTCATGATCGCCACGGCCACCCGGTGCTCGCCGCGGCGAAGCAGCGCCACCTGGTGGTCCACGGCGCCGGTGCCCGAGCCCCAGCCGCCCTTGAAGTAGAGGCGCCACCCCTCCGGCGCCGCGCGCCCGATTCCCCAGCGCTGCGAGGGGACGATCGACTCGAGCAGGCTGAGCGCGCGCTCGCGATGGCGCTCGGGCACGAAGAGGTCGATGCGCTCGAAGAAGAGCGCCTGGCCGGAGGCGTCGATGCGGCTGTGGCCCCAGATCGCGGCGGTGCGGAAGCGCGTCATCCCCACCCGCTTCGCCAGCCGCCGCAGCCGCCAGTTGCCGACGAGGTCGCGGATGCGCGTGGCGGTGGCGTTGTCCGAGCGGGTGATCATCGGGCGCAGCAGCTCCATGTCCGCCCGCCGCAGCGCGCGGTCGCGCACCGAGGGGTGGTTCAGGTAGGCGACCATCAGCATCGCCTTCAGCACGCTCGCGGCCGGGACGGTGCGGGTGGTGCGGTGCCCGTACAGCCGGCCGCCGGTGCGCACGGCGAACGAGATCGAGCCGCGCCGGGTGCGGGCGTAGGCGGTGGCCGACTCGACGTCCGGCCGCCAGTCGAGCGCGGGCGCCTCGGCGGCGGAGGCGCTCGACCCGGTCGCCCCGAGGCCGACCGCGACGACCGCGGCGATCAGCAGGCGGCGCATCCGCCGAGCCTAGCCCGGAGCGCCCCAGCGCCGCATGGGTGTGGTCCTGCCCCGTTAGGGGTAGCTCAAGACAGGACGACGAGGGGGTTCCATTGGCAACGCAGCATGCGCAGTTGGACACGGACGTGCAACGCGGCAACGCGACGACCCCGGCGGCCGGCGACCTGGCCCGGCTGGCCGATGAGCTGCTCAACCAGGTGACGGCGCTGCGGAAGCGCTACGAGGAGCTGAGCGCGAGCCTGGCCGAGGCCGCCTCGGACGCGCCGAAGCCCGCCAGGCCGCAGCGGCCGCGATCGGCCGCGCAGGGCACCGACCCGCACGAGAGCCTCCACGTGGTGGCCCTCCAGATGGCGTTCGCCGGCCACACCCGCGAGCAGACCAAGGCCGAGCTGCGGGAGCTGGGCGCGCCGGACAGCGACTCGGTCGTGGACGAGGTGTACGACCGCACCGAGGCCGGGCGCGCCGAGCCGAAGCGGCGGCGCTGGTTCGGCCGCCGGCGCTGACCGCTCGCCGCGGCATGGGCCTGTTCCGGCGACACGACTTCAAGGTCGACGGCTTCGAGCACGTCGCGGTCGGCGACGAGCTGGTGCTGCTGCGCCTCTCCGGCCGCTGGGCGGGAGCGGTGCCGCGCGACGTCAGGCTGGTGGCGATCACGCCGGGCGGGCGCGAGGAGCTGGGCGCCCTGCCGGAGCCGCCCGGGAC
>JALZEZ010000273.1 GCA_030861775.1 Actinomycetota bacterium | reverse complement strand
GCCCTGGCCGGCGTCGAGCCGCCGCGGCTGGACGACGCGACCCGCTACTACACGGCGGCGGCGGCCTTGCGCCCCGAGAGCCCCGGGGTGCATTTCAACCTCGGTATGACCTGGTTCCGGCTGGGCCGGCACGACGAGGCGGCCGCCGCCTTCGAGGCCGCCGTCGAGCGCAAGCCCGACTACGCCGAGGCGCTGGCCGGCCTCGGCGCCGTGGTGGAGGAGGTGACGCTGCCGGACTTCGCGCTCTTCAACGCCTGCGGCCGGGTCATCATGGCCGCCGAGGGCTTCGCGATCCACGAGCGCGACCTGAGGGAGCGCCCGCGCGACTACGGCCGCTACACCTACCAGCGCCTGCTGCCCGGAGCCACGCTGTCGGCGGCCGACCTCATCCAGGCGCAGCGGCTCCGCCGCGAGCTCACGACGCTGCTCAACACGGAGGTGCTCGCCCGCCACGACGCGCTGATCACCGCCGGCAGCCTCGCGCCCGCGGCCCGCTTCGACGACTTCGGCGACGACTGGCCGCCGCCGAAGGCGGCCACCGCCACCCAGACGATCGCCTTCAACGTGACCGGCAACCCCGCCCTGGCGATGCCCACCGGGTTCGCCGCGAGCGGCCTGCCGCTCGGGATGCAGATCGTCGGCCGGCCGTTCGACGAGCCGACGGTCCTGCGCGTCGCGGCCGCGTACGAGGCCGCGACCCGGCTCGTGGATCGGCGTCCTTACGCCAACTCCCCCCAGTCGGGGGGTTGATTCTCCAGGGCGGCCGGGTTTACTAGCGGCTCAACCTAGGGAGGCCCTGAGGAGGGTCCGAGGGAGGACGTATGCAGAAGGCGTCAGCCGTTACGCAGAGCAGTAACTTCAACCTCAAGCGCGAGTTCGTCGACCTCGTCCCGGCCCGCCGGTCGGAGCGCGTCTTCAGGACGGTCGAGGACCTCGAGGCGATGCGCACCGAGCGCACGAGCGTCCCGGCCTCCAAGCACGGGCTCGAGACGATCACCGGCGCGAGCTGCGAGACCGGCGCGCAGTAGCGCTCCGGACGACGTTCAAACAACAGAACTGCGGGTAGGCCGCCGGGCTAGGTGGCCTACCCTCAACTCGTCTTGAGGGGGGACCGATGAGCGACTGGCCGACGGAGCCGGGCGGGCGCGCCCACCCCACCGTCTCGATCGTCACCGCGCACGGCCGGCAGCCGCTGCGGAGCATCGGCAACGAGCGGCTGATCGACCTGCTGAACCGCCACAACGTGGCCTGGTCGGCGGTCGCGATCTACGTGGTCCCGAGGGCGGGGGGCGAGGCCAAGCTCGCCGACTGCCTCGACGCTCAGCTCGACGAGATGAGCGACGCGGCCGAGATCCTCCTCTACTACAACCGCAACATCAACCCGTTCTCGTTCTCGCTCGAGGACTTCAAGGTCGTCCCGAGCGCGGACCCCGGCGCCCCGGGCACGGAGTACTTCTACCAGCGGCTCGACAACGACCGGTCGGCCTCCGAGGCGATGCTCAAGAAGCTGACCCCGGAGGAGTGTCGCTCCGTGATCGCCGACCGGGTCGCGGACACGATCCGCGAGCACATGCCCGACGGCGGCGACCTGGTCGCCGGCGTGAGCGGCGGCGGCGACAGCAACGCGCTGCTGTACGGCCTGACCAAGCTGCGCGACGAGGGCCTGAACGTGCACCCCACGATCATCAAGGGCATCCCCGACTGGGACGCCGGGGTGCCGCGCGCGCAGGAGCTGTGCGAGTCGTACGACCTCGACCTGGTCGTGCTCGAGGAGCCGGACGTGAAGGCCCTCCTCGGCATGCCCGACGACGGCGTCCCGCTGATCGACCGCTTCGAGCGCGAGTTCAAGGGCGACGACTTCGAGTTCCTCGGCACGCTGCTGATCCGGCTCGCGCTGGCGAAGCGGGCGCGCGACCTGGGCACGCCGTACATGTGCACGGGCCTCAACCTCGAGGACGTGCTGTGCGAGAGCATGTTCCGGATCTCGTCCGGGATGAAGCCGGCGCCGTTCCCCGCCCGCGAGATCGGCGACGTGACGCTCGTGTTCCCGCTCTGGCTGTGCCCGAAGCGGATCATCGACGGCTGCTTCCCGAAGTTCTCGCTCGACAACTACGAGGCGCGCTACCCGGGGTTCTCGCTCGGGCGCAACCTCTACTACAGCGTCGTCTACGCGATCCAGTCGCAGTTCCCGGGCTATGTGGAGCAGCTCGCGCAGGGGCTCTCGCAGCTCAGCATGGAGGATCCCGTCACCTACACCTACCACGAGCAGCTCGGCTTCCACACCGAGCGCTTCGTGCCATTCCCGCTGTTGCGGAAGTTCCAGCGGATGCTCGGCGGGACGCCCGCCGCCACGTGAGCGCCGACGGCTCACCGAGCGGCGCCCAGGTGCGGCAGGTGATACGGAGGCTCGCCCCGGTGCAGCGCCCGGACCTGCCGGGCACGGGGTGGGCGCGGTGGCGGCGCTCGGCCCGCTGGTCGGCGGCACGCTGGTCGCGGGGGCGGACCGGCGCTGGATCTTCGTCCTGAGCGGGCCGGTGGGCTCGCCACCGTGCCTTGTGGCGCTCCTCCTGCGCCCGCCCCGGCTGGTGGCCGGCCCGGAGGGGGCCGAGCCGTGACCGGCGTGCGGATCGCGATCGTCGGCGGCGGGCCGATGTGCACGTACGCGGTCGAGCGGCTCGCGGCGCTCCTGCCCGAGGCGCGGCGGCCGGGGCCGGTCCGGATCGAGGTCTTCGAGCGCAGCGGCGACTTCGGCGCGGGCGAGGCGCACAGCGACCGCCAGCCGCGGACCAACTACATGAACCGCGTCGTCGGGCAGATCGCGCTGGCCGCCGACGAGTCGAACGTCGCGGCGCGCCCGCTCCTGCCGCGCGAGCTGCGCCCGACCTTCCTCGAGTGGTGCCGGGCGCGCGACATCGACCTCGACCCGCGCGACGTCCCCAAGCGCCACCTCCACGGCCTGGCGCTGCACGAGGCCTTCGACCGCTACGTGGGGGTGCTGCGCGCGACGCCGGGGATCGAGGTCGAGCTGCACGCCGCCGAGGTGACCGACGTCGTGCCCGGCGGGGAGGCGGCCTTCCGGGTCGAGGCCGGCGGGCGGCCGGTGCCGGCCGACCACGTCCTGTTCGTGACCGGCCACACCGAGAACCGCGTGGTGCCGGGCTCGCCGCAGGCCGTGCTCGCGAACCACGCCGACCGGCGCCCGGACGCGCGCTACGTCGCCTACCCGTACCCGCTTCCGGAGCGGCTGTCGGAGGAGGCCGTCCCGCCGGGCGCGAGCGTGGGCGTCGAGGGCCTCGGGCTCACCGCGATCGACACGCTCCTGTACCTGACCGAGGGCCGCGGCGGCCGCTTCGAGCCGGCCGGCGACAGGCTGCGGTACGTGCCGAGCGGCCGCGAGCCGGGTGCGATCGTGGGCTTCGGGCCCAGCGGCTCGTTCACCCACACCCGCCCGCGCAACGAGAAGGTGGCGGATCCGGCGCTCGACCACCGCGGTGCGTTCTTCACCATCGACGCCGTCCGCGCCCTGCGGCACACGTTCGGGCGCCCGGCCACGCTCCCGTCCGGCAACGCCATCCGGCAGCTCGACTTCGACGAGCATCTCTTCCCGCTCGTCGTGCTGGAGATGGCGTACGTGTACCAGCGGACCCTGCGCGGCGAGGAGCACGGCGAGCGGCTCCGCGCGCGCGCCGCCCCGCGCCACGAGGCGTTCCTGCGCGGCGAGCTCCCGACCGGCGCGGCCGGGATCGAGGCCCTGCTCGAGCCGCTCGAGGAGCCGTTCGACTGGCGCGCGATCCACGAGCCGCTGCGGCCGGGCGCTGCGGCGAGCGGGGAGGAGTGGCACGCGGCGGTCGTGGCACTCGTCGAGAGGGACATAGCCGACGCCGTCGAGGGCAACCTGGCGAACCCGGTCAAGGCCGCGTGCGACGGCGTCTGGCGCGACCTGCGGCTGGTGTTCTCCGAGGCGGTCGACTTCGGCGGCCTGACGCCCGAGTCCCAGCGGCGCTTCGCGACCCGCCACATGCGCTACTACAACCGCCTGTCGAACGGCGCGGGGATCGAGCCGATGACCAAGGTCCTGGCGCTGCTCGAGGCGGGGATGGTCGACGTGTCGGCCGGGCCGGCGCCGGTCGTCGAGCCGAGCACCGGCGCGGGGGCGTTCCGGATCGCCGGCCCGCACACCGGCTTCGCGCGCGAGGTGGACGTGCTGGTGGCGGCCCGGCTGCACCCGTTCGACCCCGAGCTGGAGGCGAGCCCGCTGTACCGGAACCTCGTGCGGCGCGGGCTCGCCCGCAGGTGGCGCAACCAGCCGCTCGGCTCCGAGGACGTGTTCGTGCCGGGCGGCCTCGACGTGTCGGAGGGCTTCCACCCGCTGCGCGGCGACGGGAGTGTGGACGCGCGCCTCACGTTCCTCGGCGCGCCGGCCGAGGGCGCGCGCTCGTTCCTGGCGAGCGCGGCGCGGCCGGGGTCGAACAGCTACGTCCTCAACAACGTGGCGGCCTGGGCGGCCGAGCTGGTCGAGGCGGTCGCGGCGGAGCCCGTGTCGGCCGCGCCGGCGTGAGCACGCCCGCGATCACCGCGTTCCGCGAGCGGGTGGGCGGGGTCGCGGCCGAGGCCGCCGCCGCCCGGCGCGACGTGGTCGTCCTCGCGGTCGACGGGATCCCGTTCGACCTGGCGCGCGAGGCCTGGGCCGGGGCGGAGGTCGAGCGGATGACCTCGGTCTTCCCGACCACCTCGTCGGCGGCGTGGCTCAGCAGCCTGACCGGGATGAGCGTGGACGAGCACGGAGTGCCGGGCGTGGTGTTCAGGCCGCCGGGCGGCGACGGCGAGCTCGTCAACCTCTACGAGCACCACGGGCCGCTCTGCGCCGCCGAGCCCCGCAACGTCTTCAGCGACGCGGCGGGCCACGGCCTCACACCGCTCGCGATCCTCGGCGACCTCGAGCCGTACGACTGCTCGTGGCGCGACCTGCTGCTCCGCGACGCGACGCCGGTCGCGGGCCACCGCTTCTACACCGCCACGCCGGCGGGTCGCCCTCCGCTCCCGGCGGCGGAGCTGTGCGCCCGGGTGCGGGAGGCGCTGCGGTCGGCGCGCGCCGGCGCCGCGCCCGCTTTCGTGTGGTGCTTCGTCGAGCCCGACAGGCACGTGCACTACCACGGCTACGACGCGCACGTGGACGAGCTCCTGGCGGCGATCGACGGGCTCGCGGGCGAGCTGGCCGGGGAGGGGGTGGCGGTGGTCGCGCAC
>JALZEZ010000562.1 GCA_030861775.1 Actinomycetota bacterium | reverse complement strand
CTCCTGCGCCGCGGCCTCCTCGGCCACCGGGTCCTCGGCCGGGCGGCCGGTGAGCGCGAGGAAGACCTCGTCGAGGCTCGGCTGGCCGAGCGAGAAGTCCGCCACCCCGATGCCGGCGCGGACCAGCTCGGCCAGGGCCTCGGCCGCGCGGTCGCCGTCGGCGCAGGGCGCCGAGAGCCCGGCCGGCTCCGGCTCCGGGTGGGCCACGCCCAGCTCGCGCTCGAGCACGCGCACGGCCTCCTCGCGCTGGACCGGGTCGAGCAGCCGCAGCTTCAGCGCGCCCGTGCCGACCGACGACTTGAGCTGCCCGGGCGTGCCCTCGGCGATCACCCGCCCGTGGTCGATCACCGCGATCCCGCCGGCGAGCTGGTCGGCCTCCTCGAGGTACTGCGTGCAGAGCAGGATCGTCGTCCCCTCGGCCACCAGCGCGCGCACGATGTCCCAGACCTGGTTGCGCGAGCGCGGGTCGAGCCCGGTGGTGGGCTCGTCGAGGAACATCAGCCGCGGCGTGACGACGATGCTCGCGGCCACGTCCAGCCGCCGCCGCATGCCGCCGGACCAGTTCTTGACCAGGCGGCCGGACGCCTCGGAGAGCCCGAAGGCGTCGAGCAGCTCGTCTGCGCGGGCCTTGGCCGCGGCACGGCGCAGCCCGAGCAGCCGGCCCAGCAGGATCAGGTTCTCGCGCCCGGTGAGGTCCTCGTCCACCGACGCGAGCTGGCCGGTGAGGCTCACGAGCGCCCGCACGGCGTCCGCCTCCGACACCACGTCGTGGCCGAGCACGCGGGCCGAGCCCGCGTCCGGCCGCAGCAGCGTGGCGAGCATGCGGATGGTCGTGGTCTTGCCCGCCCCGTTGGGGCCGAGCACGCCGTAGACGGAGCCGGTCGGCACGGCCAGGTCGACGCCGCGCACCGCCTCGGTGTCGCCGAACGACTTGACCAGCCCGGTTGCCTCGATCGCGAGCGTCATTCGTCCGCGTACAGCGACTCGGATGCGATCGCCCGGCCGTCGGAGCCCCAGAGGTGGACGTCGACGTAGTCGCCCGTGTAGTTGTCCAGCGATACCAGCGTGAAGCGGTCCTCGACCAGCGCGCACTGGTCGGTGGTCGTCGGCCCGAGCTCGGTCGTGACCACGAGCCCCTTGTGCTCGAGCGCGACGCCCCACACCAGCGTGATCTCCCCCCGCCGCCCCTGCGGGCCGCGCCAGGTGCCGATCTCCCAGTCGCTCAGGTCGAGCTTCCAGTGCGGGTTGGCCTCGGCGGTCTCGTCGGTGAAGTCGGCCACGGCGTGGAAGTCGCGCGCCTCGGCCCCCTCGTGCTCGCGCGTGTAGGAGACGTAGCCGAACACCTCGAAGCCGCTGGTGGTCGCGGCCGTGGCCGGGACGTAGGTGCGCTTGCCGTAGGTGCGGTCGGGGAACCAGAGGACCTCGCCGGGGTCGCCGTGGTCGTCGTCGGTGTCGAGGCCGCGGGCGGCGTCGAGGAAACGGTCGGCCAGCGCGTCGGCCCAGCGGCCGTAGGGGAACCCCTCCTGCGGGGGCTCGGCGAGGAAGCGGGGGATCGGTCGCTCGTCGGGGGGCACGCAGTGAACCTATCGCGCCGCCTCGCGCAGCCGTGCGGCGGCGTCCTCGGGCGCTACGACGTTGAGGTTCACACCGGCTCCCATCTCGAGCCCGGCCTGGTTCGTGAGCCGCGGCAGGAGGTCGATCCGCCAGCAGAAGCGCTCCGCTCCGCGGGGGGCGGTGCGGACCCACAGGTTGAACGGCGGGACGGCGCCGAGCACGGCGGCGAGGCGCCCGAGCACGTCGTGCAGGAGGCGCGCGCCGAGCGGCCCGTCGTCCTCGAAGCGCGGGCGCGGGGCGCGCGGGACGATCTGGACCTGGAACGGCACGCGCGAGGCGAACGGGCAGATCGCCACCGCTTCGGGGTCGATCGCGACCACGCGCTCGCGGCGGCGCACCTCCTCCTGGAGCAGGTCCTCGAGCAGGTTGCGGCCCTGGGTGCGGTCGGAGTGCGCGGTGAAGCGCTCGCGCTCGCGGGCGATCGCCGCGGGCACGAACGGGAGCGCGTAGAGCTGGGCGTGGCTGTGCGGCAGCGAGGCTCCCGCCGAGCGGCCCTCGTTGACGATCACGTGCAGGTACGCCGCCTCGCCGTGCGCGCGCATCCGCGTGCGCCAGGCGTCCATCGCCACCTCGAGCTCCTCCGGGGTCAGCTCATGGAGCGAGGCGGCGGGGCGCGGGGTGTTCACGATCACCTCGTGCGCGCCGACGGCCGGGCGCGAGGGGAACAGGTGCGGCTCGCCGCGGCCGGCCGCGAGCGGGTCGGAGGGCGGCTCGGCCTCGCCGGGCTCCAGGGCCGGGT
>JALZEZ010000561.1 GCA_030861775.1 Actinomycetota bacterium | reverse complement strand
GGGTGACCGTCCACGCCCCGTTCGCCGACGGGAGCTTCCGCAACCGCGCGCTGCGCGGCCGCGAGCGCCTGCACCCGCAGTCGGGGCGGCTGGTGGCGTCGCTGCGGCGCCAAGCGCTGGTCACGCCGGGCCAGGTCTGGATCAACACCAACCACTACAGCGTCCCGTTCTACGTGGTGCCCGCCGGGCAGCCGCCGGCGCGGGTGGACGCGCCGATGCCCGAGGTCGAGCGCCAGCTCGACGGCGCGCCGCTGCCCCCCGACGCCAGGCCGGCCCGGCCCGCCGAGGGCGATGCCGAGCTCGTCCTCTACCAGCCCGCCACCGACCGGATCTGGGAGTTCCACCGGCTGCGCAGGGTCTCGGGCGGCTGGCGCGCCGACTGGGGCGGGCGGATGGACCGCGTCTCGTCCAACCCGGGCTACTTCACGAACGCCGCGGGCGGGCTCACCTTCGGCGCGTCCGCCTCGCGGCTGTCGCTGGTCGGCGGGCTCCAGACGATCGACGAGTTGCGCGGCGGCACGATCGACCACGCGGTGGACATGGTCCTCCCGAACGTGGCCCAGGGCGCGTTCGTCTGGCCGGCCCAGGACAGCGACCAGCTCGGCCGGGCGATCGGGCCCGACCCCATCCCCGAGGGCACGCGCTTCCGGCTGCCGGCCTCGCTGGACGTCGAGGCGCTCGGGCTCCCCCCGTACACGCGCATGCTCGCGCGGGCGGTGCAGCGCTACGGCGCGGTGGTGCGCGACCGCGGCTCGATCGTCTCGTTCAAGGCGGAGGACCCGACCCCGACGGGCGAGTACCCCTACGACGAGATCTTCGGCGGCCTGCAGCCCAACGAGAAGGAGCTGCTGGCCCGCTTCCCGTGGGACAGGCTCCAGGTGCTGGCGGTGCCGGGGCCGAAGCGCGAGGCGGTGACGAGCGGCGGCTCGTTCGGCGCTACCCCGCGGCGTTAGCCGAGCGGGCGCCGAGCGCCGCTACTGACCCGGCTTGATCATCTCCCCGCCGGGATACTGGAACGACTCCGGCGTGGGGTAGGGGCCGAGGTCGTCGTGAAGCGTGCGCCTCGCGTCGACCGGGTGCGTCAGGGCGGCCGAGAAGCGGAAGCGGTCGAACGGCGGGGGCCCCGTGCTGTGCGGCGACGGGCGGCCGCGGGCGAACGACTCGGCGTCCACCACGAGCGTCGCGCGGTTCCCCTCGACCCCGAACTCCGCCGGGACCGGGATCGGGTTGCGCTGCTCGTCCTCGCCGCTGGTCACGCGCACGGTGCCGTCGCGGCGCAGGTCCACCAGGAACAGCTGGGAGAAAAGCGTGGCCTGGTTCCCGCCGATGCCGAGCTTCAGCTCGAGCCCGCCCTCGATCGGGCCGGCCGCCTCCCAGGTGGCGCAGATGCGGCGGTTGCGCGACGCGATCCGGAAGCCCCGCAGGTCCACCTGGCCGATGCGCGGGATCGGCGTGCGGGGGGCCGGGTGGCGGTAGTCGACGACGTCGCCGCGGCGGTCGCCGAGGCGCACGCCACCCTCGCACCGCGGTGGATCGCCGGCCGGCTCGTACGAGGCGGCGCGCTCCTCGCTCTCGCGCTCGGACGCCGCGAGCTCCTCCTCGTGGCGGCGCCGCTCGGCCACCACGTCCGGACGCGCGAGCGGATCCTCGTCCCGAGCGCCCTCGTCCGGCGGGTAGAGCGACGCGGCACGCGCGACCGCGCTCAGCTTCGCCACCCGCCAGGCGCCGTCGACCTCGGCCAGCCAGACCACGTCCGCGAGCGGCTTGACCACCCGGCGCTCGTGGACGGAGCCGCTGTCCTCGTCGATCTCGAGGTCGATCGTCAGGTCCACCCGCATCAGGTCGCCGTCCTCGCGCGGCGGTGCCGCCTTCCTCACCCGCGCGTGGAGGAACCTGTCGGGGCAGCAGTCCCCCTCGTAGTCGATGCGGCCCGCGACGAACTCGCCGCAGTCGGTCCCCGGCGGGAACGGGCCGTCCGGGTCCTTCAGGGACAGGTCCCAGCGGCCGGAGATGTACGGCGCGACGAGCGAGCAGACGCGCTTGCCGTCGCGGCGGTCGATGGCCTCCACGTAGGCGCGCGCGACCCGGGCCGGCTCGAGCAGCTTGTCGGCGGGACCCGTCGCGGGATCGTCGTTCGGGGACGCGGGGTCGTCGCCGCAGCCGGCGGCGGCGAGCGCGAGCAGCAGAAGCGCAAGCAGGCGGCGCACCCCCTGGTTGTCGGCAGGACGCGCCGTTCGTTTAGGAGAGCGCCCGCAGCGCGGCCAGGTCCTCCGCGCGGCGGCGCTCCACCGCGCCGTGCGTGAACACCGCGCGCGCTCCGTACGGGGGGACGGGCGAGTACCGCGGCGGCCCGGCCGGGCGGCGC
>JALZEZ010000560.1 GCA_030861775.1 Actinomycetota bacterium | reverse complement strand
CGCCCTGCCAGCGGGCGCGGTCCATGGCGCGCCCGACGACCTCGGCCGCGATCGCCGGCCAGCGCGCGGTGGCCGCCGCGAAGCGGCCGTCGAGCACCGCCAGGTGCGCGGGCTCGAGCACGTGCCAGGCGACCCTGAACGGGAGCATCCCGCGGTCGGCGTCGGACTGCCACGGGCGGAGCAGGTCGCCCGAGCCGAGCAGCTCGGTCGAGCCGCGGTCGGCGATCGTAAGCGAGCGCAGCAGCGTGCCCTCGACCACCAGGATCCCGAGCGCGCGGCCGCGGTCGTCGCCGGACGGCGGCCGCCAGGGGCCGCGCTCGACCCGGAACGAGCGTGCAACGGCGACGCGCGTCGCCTCCTCGAGGTCGCCCGGGGCCAGGCTCGCGGCCAGGTCCGGATCGGCCTCCAGCACGCGGACGTCCGGCATCGATGTGCGTTCGGGGGATGGCACCGGTCCCGATGATGGCCGATCAGTCAGCGTGCGGACATGGGTGCTGACCCCCATCTTCGACGCCCGGCGATCCATGTGGAAAGGTGGCACCGTGAAGCCATCGCTGTTCTGGCGGATCCTCCTGCCCAACGCGGCGGTGCTGATGATCGCCTGGGGCGTGCTGGCGTTCTCGCCGGCCGCGCTCGTGTCCCCCACCGTCGCGCCCCTGGAGTTCGCCGCGGGCCTGGCCGGGCTGATCGTGATCTACGTCGTGAACGTCGTGGTCCTGCGCCGCGAGCTGCGGCCGATCGCGCGGCTGCGGGCGATGATGAGCACGGCGCACCCGCTGCGGCCCGGGCGGCGGATCCCGGCGCTGGGCGACAGCGCCGAGGTGGTGGAGCTGACCGAGGCCTTCAACGCGATGCTCGAGCGGCTGGAGCGCGAGCGCCGGATGAGCACCTCGCACGCGCTCGAGGCGCAGGACGCCGAGCGCCTGCGGCTCTCGCGCGAGCTGCACGACGAGATCGGGCAGTCGCTCACGGCCCTCCTGCTGTCGCTCGAGGCGGTGGCGCGCGACGCGCCGCCGGACATCGCCCGCCGGGTGGAGGAGACGCGCGAGTCGGCCCGGGCCACGCTGGAGGAGGTGCGCAGGATCGCCCGCCGGCTGCGCCCCGAGGCGCTCGACGACCTCGGCCTGCGCAGCGCGCTCACCAACCTCTGCGAGCGCATGTCCGCGCAGACCGGGATCGAGCTGGTGCGCCACATCGACCGCGACCTGCCCGAGCTCGGCCCCGACGAGGAGCTGGCCATCTACCGCGTGGCGCAGGAGGCGCTCACGAACGCGGTGCGCCACGGGCGGCCCTCGCGCGTGGAGCTGGAGCTCGCGCGCCGCGACGGCACGGTCGCCCTGAGCGTGCGCGACGACGGCGCGGGCTTCGACGGCGCCGACGAGGGCGCGGGTCTCACCGGCATGCGCGAGCGGGCCGTGATGATCGGCGCCGACCTGGAGGTGGGGCCCGGCGAGGACGGCCGCGGCGCGGCGGTCCGGCTGACGCTCGCGGGCTCCCGATGACGGTCCCCCTGAAGACGCGCATCCTGCTGGCCGACGACCACGCGCTCGTGCGGCAGGGGCTGAAGCTGATCCTCGACCGCGAGCCCGACCTCGAGGTGGTGGCCGAGGCGGGCGACGGTGCGGAGGCGGTCCAGGCCGGGCTCGCCGGCGAGATCGACCTGGCCGTGCTCGACGTGACCATGCCCCGGCTCACCGGTATCCAGGCCGCGCGCGAGCTGGCGCGCCAGCGGCCCGACCTGCGCACGCTGATCCTGTCGATGCACGACAACGAGCAGTACTTCTTCGAGGCCCTGCGCGCGGGGGCGTCGGGCTACGTCCTCAAGTCCGTCGCCGACCGCGACCTGGTCGAGGCCTGCCGGGCCACGATGCGCGGCGAGCCGTTCATCTACCCCGGCGCGGTGCGGGCGCTGATCAGCGAGCACCTGGAGCGGCTGCGTGCGGGCGAGGATCCGCTGGAGGACCCCCTCTCGCCGCGCGAGACCGAGGTGGTCAAGCTGGTCGCCGAGGGCCTGACCAGCCGGGAGATCGGCGACACGCTCTCGATCAGCGAGAAGACCGTCGAGCGCCACCGGGCGAACATCCTCGACAAGCTGATGCTGCGCGACCGGGTCGAGCTGACGCGCTACGCGATCAGGCGGGGGTTGGTGGAGCCGTAGCGGCGACCCTGCGCGCGATCCGGCGCGCGTCGAGGCGCAGCTCACGCAGGTTGCCGGTCAGGACGTCGGTGAAGCCGACGAAGTGCAGTCCGGGCGCGTGCGGCAGCTCGCGGCCGCACGCGACGAGCGGGCGCCCGCGGCCGTCCAGCACGCCGAGGTGGCCGACGAGCGGCTCGAGCGCGCGGTCGTAGCCGGTGGCGGCGATCACCG